>NZ_LFJJ01000028.1 GCF_001189365.1 Candidatus Burkholderia verschuerenii
GGCGCGGGCGGCGCTTCCGGCGCGGCGCCAGCGCGTCCGCCGCGATCCGACGAAAGACGCATGCCTGCGCTGCGCAGGACTTCGAGCGCTGCGCTCGCGCCGCTGTTGCCGCGCGGTTCGTTTCGCGCGGGCGCGATCTCTTGCGCGATCTCTTCGACGGCTTGCTTTGCTGCGGCGGGCAACGGAAATTCGGCGGGCGACGGTTCGGCTTGCGGCGTGACAGGCGCTGTGTTTGCCGTCACCGGCGCGATTTCGTCCATCGCAGCTGCAGCGTTCGACGGCGCGGGCACAGCGTCGGTCGGCTTCTCAGCAGTCGGCGCACGCGCTGCCTCGACCGGCGCTTTCGCCGCCGCTGCGACCGCCACCGAAGCCGGCGCACTCGCCCGCTCAGCCATCGCGCCCGTTGGCGTGTTCACCGCGAGACCGCCGCCACCGCCCGGACCGCTTGCGGGTTCGAAGGCGAGCATGCGCAGCAGCGTCATCGTGAAGCCGGCGTATTCGTCCGGCGCGAGACGCAACTCGCCGCGTCCGACGGTGGCGATCTGATAGAAAAGCTGAATCTGCTCGGCCGACAGCATCCCGGCGAAGCGGCGAATGTCTTCGGCTTCCGGCCACTCGTCGAGCACCGATGCCGGTGCGAACTGCGCCCACGCGATCCGATGCAGCAGACTCGCGAGATCCTGAAGCGCGGTCGAGAACGACAGGCTGCGCAGACTCATTTCATCGGCGATGGATAGCACCTGCGCGCCGTCACCGGCGGCGAGCGCATCGAGCAGGCGGATCAGATAGCTTTGATCCAGCGCGCCGAGCATGCCGCGCACCGCTTCCTCGCTGACTTCGCCCGCCGAATACGCGATGGCCTGATCGGTCAGCGACAGCGCGTCGCGCATGCTGCCCTCGGCCGCACGCGACAACAGCCGCAACGCCTGCGACTCGAACGCAATGCTTTCCTGCCCGAGAATGTTCTCCAGATGCGTGACGATGTGCCCCGCCGGCATCTGCTTCAGATTGAACTGCAGACAGCGCGACAGCACGGTGACCGGAATCTTCTGCGGATCGGTGGTCGCGAGGATGAACTTGACGTGCGACGGCGGTTCTTCCAGCGTCTTCAACATGGCGTTGAAGGCGTGGTTCGTCAGCATGTGCACTTCGTCGATCATATAGACCTTGAAGCGCGCATCGACCGGCGCGTAGACCGCTCGCTCCAGCAGCGTCGCCATTTCCTCGACGCCGCGATTGCTCGCCGCATCCATCTCGACGTAATCGACGAAACAGCCCTCGTCGATCTCCCGGCACGCGCGACACACGCTGCACGGCTTCGACGTCACGCCGGTTTCACAATTGAGCGCCTTGGCGAAGATACGCGAGAGCGTGGTCTTGCCGACGCCACGCGTGCCCGTAAACAGGTACGCGTGATGCAGGCGGCCGCCGTCGAGCGCGTGCGTGAGCGCACGAACGACGTGCTCCTGGCCGACGAGCGACTCGAACGATTTCGGCCGCCACTTGCGTGCGAGAACTTGATAGGTCATGCGCGAAATTGTATCAGCAACGACTCGCGGAAAACGCCGCCGAATCGGGGCCAGCGGGAGCTCGAAGGTGGTGCCGATGCGCGGTTTTTCCAGACGAACGAATACCGATATTCATGCGCGCATGAATATCAGAAAAAGAGAAAAACGCGGGGAGCGAACTACGGAAGAAAAATCGGAAGGTGACGAGCCTGACCCTCGGCACTGGTGGAAAGCGGCTGTGGCTGCTTCGTTCCCGACCTGACCAGGTTGACCACGCCACCATGCGAGCGAGAGGAGGCCCGTCACGAAGAATTGTAGCACGGCCGATGCGTCGCCCGGAAGGCTTGAGCACGCTTGCCGTGCGCGGCCGCGACTGTGCGCTCGAAGACGCTCTTGTATCGCCCGTTTTTGCCCTCAAATCCTCGCTATCGGCACCCGGCAACGGATAGCAAAGTAGGCTAAGATGACATGTGAATCATCCGTGACGCGGCATTTTTCGCGTGCCACGGATCATTTTGCCGGCAGTATCCGCCGAATCGTCGCACGGGTCCGAATCGAACGTGCGGCGACGAAACCCTTTTCCGTTTTGTTGTATCGTGGCGAGCATTCAACCGCGGGCCTCGAATCAATAGAGGTATTCAGACAATGAGCGAATCAATCAAGCACATCAGCGACGCGTCTTTCGAACAGGACGTCGTCAAGTCGGATAAACCTGTCCTGCTCGACTTCTGGGCCGAGTGGTGCGGTCCGTGCAAGATGATTGCCCCGATCCTCGACGAAGTCGCGAAGGATTACGGCGATCGCCTGCAGATCGCGAAGATCAATGTCGACGAACATCAGTCGACGCCGGTCAAGTTCGGCGTGCGCGGCATCCCGACGCTGATCCTCTTCAAGAATGGCGCGGTCGCCGCGCAAAAGGTCGGCGCGCTGTCCAAGTCGCAACTGACCGCATTCCTCGATAGCAACCTGTAATGGCTTGCCCGGCGAGCGTCCTCACGCAAACCTCGCCGGCGCGTCCGGGCACATGACTCCGACGCAGGAATTCGCGTCCGCCGATGTTGTCGCACGACAACATCGGCCCGAAAGCCTCGCCCTTGGCCTTTTCGAGCCAGTTCTGGCGTGTGCTATGCTATATTCACAAGAGTTCAAGAAGTACTAAATCTCAGAGCGGTTCCGCTCACCTCTTCTCCCAAATCTTTCTGTTGCACCTCTTCTCCCTGGCGGGAAATCCGTATGCATTTATCCGAGCTCAAGTCTCAGCACGTCTCCGCACTGATCGAGATGGCCAATGGCCTGGAGATCGAAAATGCGAACCGCCTGCGCAAGCAGGAACTGATGTTCGCGATTCTTAAAAAGCGCGCCAAGGCTGGCGACACGATCTTCGGCGACGGCACCCTCGAAGTGCTTCCCGACGGGTTTGGCTTCCTGCGCTCGCCCGAGACCTCGTATCTCGCGAGTACGGACGATATCTACATCAGCCCGTCACAGATTCGCCGCTTCAATCTGCACACCGGCGACACGATCGAAGGCGAAGTGCGCACGCCGAAGGACGGCGAACGCTACTTCGCGCTCGTGAAGGTGGACAAAGTCAACGGGCAGCCGCCCGAGGCCTCGAAACATAAGATCATGTTCGAGAACCTCACGCCGCTGCACCCGAACAAGCCGCTGCCGCTCGAACGCGAAATGCGCGGCGAGGAAAACGTTACCGGCCGGATCATCGACATGATCGCGCCGATCGGCAAGGGTCAGCGCGGTCTGCTGGTGGCG
The DNA here is from genome assembly GCF_001189365.1 of Candidatus Burkholderia verschuerenii. Classification (GTDB taxonomy): domain Bacteria; phylum Pseudomonadota; class Gammaproteobacteria; order Burkholderiales; family Burkholderiaceae; genus Caballeronia; species Caballeronia verschuerenii. Next base: position 3,276 of record NZ_LFJJ01000028.1, read on the forward strand.
TCGCCCAAGTCGGGTAAGACCGTGATGCTGCAGCACATCGCGCATGCGGTGAAGGCGAATCATCCGGACGTCATCCTGTTCGTGCTGCTGATCGACGAACGTCCTGAAGAAGTGACGGAAATGCAGCGCTCGGTGCACGGCGAAGTCATCGCATCGACCTTCGACGAACCGGCCGCGCGTCACGTCCAAGTGGCCGAAATGGTCATCGAAAAGGCCAAGCGCCTGGTCGAAATGAAGCACGACGTCGTGATTCTGCTCGACTCCATCACGCGTCTCGCGCGTGCGTACAACACGGTCGTGCCGGCATCGGGCAAGGTGCTGACGGGCGGTGTCGACGCCAACGCGCTGCAACGTCCGAAGCGCTTCTTCGGCGCGGCGCGCAATATCGAGGAAGGCGGTTCGCTCACCATCATCGGTACGGCGCTGATCGAAACCGGCAGCCGCATGGACGACGTGATCTACGAAGAGTTCAAGGGCACCGGCAACATGGAAGTGCACCTCGAGCGCCGTCTGGCCGAAAAGCGCGTCTATCCGTCGATCAACCTGAACAAGTCGGGCACGCGTCGCGAAGAACTGCTGATCAAGCCGGACGTGCTGCAAAAGGTCTGGGTGCTGCGCAAGTTCATCCACGACATGGACGAAGTCGAAGCGATGGAATTCCTGCTCGACAAGATCCGCCAAACCAAGAACAACGCCGAGTTCTTCGACATGATGCGTCGCGGCGGCGGTTGATTCGCCTTCGCTGCCCGCACACGAAAAACCGCCTGCATCGTCAGGCGGTTTTTTTATGCGCGACGCGCGCGCCCGTCCGTACAATCCGCTCTATCCGAAGCGATACGAACGACCGCATGGGCAATCCCTTTTCCCGCTGGTTCGGCGCGCAACGCCGCGAGCGCGCGCTGCGCAAATACGCGATCGACGATGCGCTCTGGCGCAGCACGCTCGATGCGTTTCCGTGCTTCGGCCATCTGAGCGCGGACGATCTGCAGCGCCTGCGCGATACCGCCAGCCTGTTCATCTCGCAGAAGGAATTTTCGACGGCGCACGATCTTGAACTGACCGACCGGATGATCGTCTCGATTGCCGCGCAAGCCTGTCTGCCGATGCTCAATCTCGATCTCGACCTGTATCGAGGCTGGGTCGGCGTGATCGTGTATCCGGGCGAGTTCGTCATCCGCAAGACGGTGGAGGACGAGGACGGCGTCGTGCACGAAGTCGAGCACGACGCGAGCGGCGAGGCGTGGGAAGGCGGCCCGGTCGTGCTGTCGTGGGAGGACGCGCAGATGGCCGACGGCTCGGACGCGTACAACGTCGTCATCCACGAATTCGCGCACAAGATCGACATGCTGACGGGCGAAGCCGACGGCCATCCGCCGCTATTTCGCCGCTGGCACGCACCGCTCGATTCCACCGCCTGGAGCGATATCTTCGACAACGCGTACGACCAGTTTTGCGCGCGCATCGACGCCGTGCCGCAGCGGCACTGGGCGCGCTTCGAGCGCGAATCGCTGATCGATCCCTATGCGACGGATCATCCGTCGGAGTTTTTCGCGGTGTGCAGCGAGGCGCTGTTCGTGACACCCAAAGCTTTCGAAGCCGAATATCCGGAGCTCTACCGCCTTTTGGCGCGGTATTACCGGCAGGATCCGGCGGGCGTCGGGGCGCTGTCGTGAATCGGGCAAACCCTGCGAAAAAAGTGTCAAGCGACTGATTTTCTGGCATAATCGCTGTTTTTCGACCCTAGGCAAGTGACTCGTGCCATCATCGAAAACGGTGCAGCGAGTTGGCTACCGCCAGATCCCAGGAAAGACCATGAAAGAAGGCATTCACCCGAATTACCGCGAAGTTCTGTTCATCGACATGTCGAACGACTTCAAGTTCGTGACCCGCTCGACCATCCAGACGCGCGAAACCGCTGAATTCGAAGGCAAGACCTACCCGCTCGCGAAGATCGAAGTGTCGTCGGAATCGCATCCGTTCTACACGGGCCAGCAGAAGATCATGGACACGGCCGGCCGCGTCGAAAAGTTCAACAACAAGTTCGCACGCTTCTCGACCAAGAAGTAAGTCGGGCTTCAAGGCTTCACAGCAAAAGGGCAGCTCAGGCTGCCCTTTTTTGTCTCTGCAGGTTTCCCGCGGCACCCGGGTTGCTGCTGCCCGTTGCAACGCTTGTTGCATACCGTAACAGGCGGTCTGCCCGCATCGTCCGGCACGCGACTACAATGCCGGTTGCTCTGGCCCCGCCGCGTTCGACGCATGGCTCGCGGCCCGTTTTCATGGATCAAGCCCTTTTCGCATGCGCTCCGTCGTTCGTCTGACCGCCTCCGCCACCAGCGCCCTGCCGCGCTGGCTTTTGCTCGCCATCTGTATCACCTATGCGTCGTTCGGCCTGTTCGGGCGCGACCCGTGGAAGAACGAGGATGCCGCGAGCTTCGGCGTGATGTGGACGATGGCCAACGGCGACGCGCGCGACTGGCTGCTGCCAAACCTCGTCGGCAAGACGCCGACGCAGGACGGCCCGCTGATGTACTGGCTCGGCGCGGGTTCCATCCGCCTGCTGAGTCCGTGGGTCGATGCGAGCAACGCGTCGCGCGTCGTTACCGGCCTGCTTTTCTGTCTCGCGTGCGCATTCGTCTGGTATTCGGCCTATCTGCTCGGCCGGCGCGACGAGGCGCAACCGTTCAAATATGCCTTCGGCGGCGAACCGAAACCGCGCGACTACGGCCGCACGCTCGCCGATGGCGCGCTGCTGATTTTGCTCGCCTGTTTCGGTCTCGCCGAGCGCGGGCACGAAACCACGCCTCAACTCGCGCAGTTCGCCGGCACCGCGATGCTCATCTACGGCCTCGTGCGCAGCCTCGACAAGCCGTTGCAAGGCGCGATCATCTGGGGCGTGACGATCGGCGTGGTCGGCCTGTCGAGTTCGCCGGTACTGGTGTTCGCCCTGCTGCTCTGTACGCTGGCGATGACGATCATCGTCAAGCAGGTGCGCGCGCTGCCGCTGCTGATTTTCGGCCTGCCGATCGCCGTCGTACTGATCGGCGCCTGGGTGCTGCCCGCCCTCCACTACTTCCCCGACGACGGCAACTGGTGGCTGCGTCAATGGTGGCGCAACAGCTTTTCGTTCTTCTCCGGCGCGCCCGGCTCGATCTTCGGTTACGCAGTCAAGAACCTGCCGCTCTTCACCTGGCCCGCGTGGCCGCTGGCGATCTGGGCCTTCGTGAGCTGGGGCGGCATGCGCCGCTCGCCGCACGTCGCGGTGCCGCTGTCGATCATCGGGCCGCTGCTGGTGCTGGTCGTGCTGCAGGCGCACGAGACGAATCGCCTGTTCATGCTACTGCTGCCGCCGCTCTCCGTGCTCGCCACGTTCGCGCTGCCCACGCTCAAGCGCGGCGCGATCAACGCGATCGACTGGTTCGCGATGCTGAGCTTCACGATCATCGGCTCGCTTGTTTGGCTGGTGTGGACGGCCGGCATGATCGGCTTTCCGGCGGCAATGGCGCGCAATCTCGCGCGACTCGCGCCGGGCTTTCATCCCGAATTCAAGCTGCTGTCGTTCCTGTGCGCGGTCGCGGTGACGGTCGGCTGGTTCCTGCTCGCGCGCTGGCGGCTCGCGCGGCATCCGAAGGTGCTGTGGCGCTCCGTCGTATTGTCGAGCGCGGGCACCACGCTGATGTGGGTGCTGCTCATGACCTTGTGGCTGCCGGTCGTGAACTACAGCCGCACGTATCGCGACGTCGCGGAACAGATCGCCGGACATCTGCCGCCCGACTATAACTGCATCTCGCCCGCGCGTCTGGGCGATGCGCAGATCGCGACCTTCGCGTATTTCGGCGGCATGCACTTCGCGTTCGATGAAGATTGCGACGTCATTCTGCGTCAGGATCGCGCGGATTACGGCGATCCGCCGTCGATCTCGAATCTCGAATGGAAGCTCGTCTGGGAGGGCCGCCGCGTCGCCGACCGCGACGAACGGTTCCGCCTTTACGTGCGCATCCAGCGCCCGACGCCGCCCGCGCCGAAGCCGGTGCGCCCGCGCAGCCTGCGCCGCTCGCAGTAACGACATGGCGCGCGATTCCGCCCGCTCGCACGCCGCCACCGGCATGTTCGGCGACGTCCGCAAGATCGGCGCGCTGGCGTGGCCGGTGCTGATCGGCCAGCTCGCGGTGATCGCGTTCGGCGTGATCGATACCGCGATGGTCGGCCGCTTCTCCGCCACCGATCTGGCCGCGCTCGGACTCGGCTCGTCGGTTTATATCTCGGTATATATCGGCCTGACGGGGATTCTGGTCGCTTTGCAGCCGATCGCCGGACAACTCTCCGGCGCGGGCCGCGAAAGCGAAATCGGCGAGGAAACGCGCCAGGTATTCTGGCTCGCCGCGCTGCTGATGATCATCGGCTTCACGCTGCTCTACCATCCCGAGCCGCTGCTGAGCCTCGCCAAAGCGCCGCCCGCGCTGCACGACCGCACGGTGGACTATCTGCGCATCCTGTCGTTCGGACTGCCGGCGAGTCTGGCGTTTCGCGTCTATAGCTCGCTGGCGAACGCCGTCGGCAAGCCGCGACTCGTCATGTTTCTGCAGGTCGGCGGGCTCGTGCTCAAGTTTCCGCTCAATACGTGGTTCATCTTCGGCGGCTTCGGCGTGCCGGCGCTCGGCGGTCCGGGCTGCGCGCTGGCCAGTTCGCTGATCAACTGGGTGTCGGCGATCGTCGGCATCACGGTGATGCTGCGAGTCGAGTTCTTCCGCCCGTTCGGCATCTTTTCGCGCTTCTCCTGGCCGGTCCTGCGGCGTCAGATTGCGCTGTTGCGGCTCGGCATTCCGATGGGCCTGTCGTATCTCATCGAAGTGACGTCGTACACCTTCATGGCGCTGTTCATCTCGCGCTTCGGCACGACGACGCTCGCAGGCCATCAGATCGCCGGCAATCTCGGCGCGGTGCTGTATATGACGCCGCTGTCCATCGGCATTGCATCGTCGACGCTGGTGTCGCAGGCGCTCGGCGCGCAGAAGTTCGACGAAGCGCGTTCGATTTCGCGGCACGGCATCGGCATGGCCTGCGTGCTGGCGTTCGCGTACGGCGTGATCCTGCTCGTCGCGCGGCCGCAGATCATCGCCGCCTATACGCCCGATACGAACGTGATCGCCGCAGCCATGCCGCTCGTGCTGATCATCTTCTTCTATCACCTGTGCGATGCATTGCAGATCACCACGGCGTTCATCCTGCGCGCCTACAAGGTCACGCTGGTGCCGACCGTCATCTATGCGATCGCGTTGTGGGGCATCGGGCTGGGCGGCGGCTATCTGCTCGGCTTCGATGTCGGCGGCATGGTGCCTGCATGGCTGCAGGGCGCGCGCGGCTTCTGGATCGCCAATTCGCTGAGTCTCGGCGTGGCGGGCATCGGCCTGTTCTGGTATTGGCGGCGCGTGAGCGTGCGTCATGTGTCGATGGTCGACGCCGCCTGAGTTTTCCTATTGTCGTGTTGTAAAGCGTCAACGCCGGAAAGACGCGCGTAAGGCTCCAGTAGAATGCCCCGCATCGAGGACAACTCGGAGCGAGTGGATGAGCCGCGTGACAACTAAACAAAAATGGATCCTGGCCGCAACGTCCCTGATCGCCGCGCTGAGCGCCGGCATCGCGATGCGAGCAGCCGATGCCGCGCGCGTCACGACCGTATCGCCGCAAGGCAAGGTCGCGCAGGTGAGACAGGTCGTTGTCAAGTTCGATGACGCGATGATCCCGTTCGGCAGTCCATCGGCGACTGCGCCGGGCAGCGTGTCGTGCAGCGGTGCGCCGGCTGCCGCGATCAAGGGCAACGCGCGCTGGATCGACCAGAAAACCTGGGCCTTCGACTTCGAGAACGATCTGCCGCCCGGCGTACGCTGCGCGTTCGATCTGAAAGCCGACCTCAATTCCGACGCGGGTAACGCGATTGCCGGCCCGCAACATTTCGCATTCCAGACCGGCGGCCCGTTCGTCACGCGCGTGATGCCGAGCTATGGCCGCATCGAGGAAGATCAGACTTTCGTGCTGCGCCTGAACGGGCCGGCGACGCAAGCTTCGGTGCTCGATCATGTCTGGTGCGAATCGAACGCACTGGGCAATCGCATTCCCGTGCGTCTGGCCGACCAGAACACGCGCGATTCGCTCCTCAAACATTTCGGTCTGGAAAAGGAAAGCGAGCGCGTTCTGACGCTCGCGTGTCAGCAGACGCTGCCGTCCGCGACCAAGATGCAACTGGTCTACGGCGTGGGCGTGAGCGGGCCGAGCGGTATCTCCAACGATGTGGAAAAGCGCTTCGACTACGAAGTGCGCGAGCCTTTCAAGGCGAGTTTCACCTGCGAGCGCGAGAACGCCAAAGCGCCCTGCACGCCCTTGCGTCCGCTGCGGCTGGAATTCAGCGCGCCAATCAGCCGCGCCGATGCGCAGAAGTTCGTGCTGCGCAGCGCCAACGGCACGACCGCGCCTACTTTCGACGATACCGACAAGAGCACCGAAGTCAGCAATCTCGCCTTCGCCGCGCCGCTGCCCGAGCGCGCGGAACTGAGCATCGAAGCGCCGGCGAATCTGAAGGACGTGAGCGGCCGAACGCTTGCCAACGCCGATCTGTTTCCGCTCAAGACCAGCACCGCGCCGATGCCGCCGCTCGCGAAATTCTCGTCGGGCAACTTCGGCATCATCGAGCGCTTCGCGGAACCGGATATGCCCGCGATGCTGCCCGTCACGCTGCGTCACGTCGAAGCGGACCTGCATGTGCAAGGGCTGAATTCGGGCACCTCGAAGATCACCGAACTCAGGCTCGACGCCAACAGCGACATCCGCCGCTGGATGCGCAACGTCGACGTGTTCGACGGCATGACGATGTCGCGATCGAGCATCGAAGCGCGCATGCCGGAGTTGCTCAAAAACGGCATCGATCCGGTGATCGTGCCGGACAGCGAAGGCAAGATCGGCCGCGATCCGCAAATCGACGTGCGCTCGCTGTCGATGCTCGCCAAACGTCCCGGCGTCGAATCGCTGACGCTGCCCGCCGCCGATCCGAAGGCGCTGCGTCCGTTCGAGGTCGTCGGCGTGCCGTTCAAGAAGCCGGGCTTTTACGTCGTCGAACTGGCTTCGCCGGCGCTCGGCGCATCGCTGCTGGGCAAGCATCAGGCGATGTACGTGCGCACATCCGTGCTCGTCACCAATCTCGGCGTGCACTTCAAACAGGGCCGCGAAAACAGTCTCGTCTGGGTGACGACGCTCGACCGAGGCAAGCCCGTGCCGAACGCGAATGTGCGCGTCACCGATTGCAACGGCGACGAAATCGCCACCGGCGTGACCGATGCGCAAGGTCTCGCGTGCATCGGCAAGCCGCTCGCCGCGCGCGGAGAATGCGGCGAGGACAGCCTGAGCTACAGCGGCTTTTTCGTGTCGGCGCGCGTGAACGATCCCGTCACCGGTCCGGACATGGCCTTCGTGACGTCGGACTGGAATCGCGGCATCGAAGCGTGGCGTTTCAACGTGCCGACCGACATGAGTGGCTCGCGCACCGTACGCGCGCATACCGTCTTCGATCGCACGCTGCTGCGCGCCGGCGAAACCGTGTCGATGAAGCATCTGATGCGCGTCGAGACGCTGAACGGCTTCGGCTTTCCGCCGAATTATCCGAGCCGCGTGACGATCCGTCATATCGGCAGCGGCCAGAGCTGGCACATGCCGCTCAAGTGGGCGAAGGATCACAGCGCCGACTCGACCTTCGACATTCCCGCCGCGGCCAAACTCGGCGAGTACAGCGTGACGCTCGACAACGGCACGGCCGACGCCGCCGCCGACGACGACAGCGACAGCCACGTCACGCAATCGATCGAATCGGGCAGTTTCCGCGTCGAGGAATTCCGTCTGCCGGTGTTCAAGGGCTCGGTGACGGCGGGCGATACCAAATCGCCCGGACTCGTCGCCGCGACCGAAGCGCCCGTCGATGTGCGCATCGAGTATGTGCAAGGCGGCCCGGCGTCGAATCTGCCGGTGCAGGTCTCGGCGCTGGTGCGCGATGCATCGCCGCCGTTCGCGTCGCAGTACGAAGCGTTCAGTTTCACGCCCTATCGCAAGCCCGCGAACGATGGCGCGAGCGCGCCCGCCGAAGATCAGGGCGACGATCAGGACCAACAGCCGGAATCGTCGACGCAACTCGTCGCCGACAAGATGAAGCTCACGCTCGATCGCGACGGCGCGGGCAAGCTGAATATCAAGCCCTTGCCGGCCGTCGAAGCGCCGAAACGTCTCGCGCTCGAAGCGACGTTCGCGGACCCGAACGGCGAAACGCAGACCATCGCAGGCGGCGAGATGCTGTGGCCCGCTGCCGTCGCGGTCGGCGTCAAGGCCGGACATTGGGTGTCGGTCGGCGGCGCGCTGCCGGTGCAGGCGCTCGCGCTCGATTTGCAGGGCAAGCCGCGCGCGGGCGTATCGGTCGAGGTCAAGGGCGTTGCGCGCATCATGTCGAGTTCGCGCAAGCGCATGGTCGGCGGCTTCTATGCCTACGACAACCACACCGAAACCAAGGACCTCGGCACGCTCTGCAGCGGCAAGAGCGACGATCACGGCATCGTGTCGTGCGACGTCAAATTGAAGGACGCGGGCAACATCGACCTGATCGCGGTTGCCAAGGACGGCGACGGACACGCGGCGAACGCGAGCACGTCCGTCTGGGTTACGCGCGAAGACGAACTGTGGTTCGGCGGCGAGAACACTGATCGCATCGACGTGCTGCCGGAAAAGACCAGCTACGAACCGGGCGACACCGCGCGCTTTCAGGTGCGCATGCCCTTCCGCTCGGCGACCGCGCTCGTCGCGGTGGAGCGCGAAGGCATCGTGGAAACGCATGTCGTCGAGTTGAACGGCACCGATCCGACCGTCGAACTGAAGGTGCAGGATGCGTGGGGGCCGAACGTCTATGTGTCGGTGCTCGCGCTGCGCGGATGCATCCATGAAGTGCCGTGGTATTCGTTCTTTACCTGGGGCTGGAAAGCGCCGATCGAATGGGCGCGCTCGTTCTGGTACGAAGGCCGGCAATATCAGGCGCCGACGCCGCTCGTCGATCTGTCGAAGCCCGCGTTCCGTTACGGGCTGGCGTCGATCAAGGTCGGCACGGCGTCGCACAAACTGGCGGTCAGCGTGACGCCGGATGCGAAGTCCTACACCGTGCGCTCGAAGGCGCATGTCAAGCTCAAGGTCGCGCTGCCGGGCGGCAAGCCCGCGCCCGCGGGCACGCAGATCGCGGTCGCCGTCGATGAAGCGCTGCTCGAACTGATGCCCAACGAAAGCTGGGACGTGCTCGACGCGATGCTCCAGCAACGCGCTTACGGCGTCGAAACGGCGACGGCGCAGATGGAAATCATCGGGCGGCGTCACTTCGGGCGCAAGGCGGTGCCGGCGGGCGACGGCGGCGGACACAGCGCCACGCGCGAGTTGTTCGACACGCTGCTGCTGTGGAATCCGCGCGTGACGCTCGATGCAAACGGCGAAGCGTCCGTCGATGTGCCGCTCAACGATGCGCTGACGCGCTTCCGTATCGTCGCAATCGCGGCAGTCGGCGCGGGACACTTCGGCACCGGCAGCGCATCGATCCAGAGCACGCAGGACTTGCAGCTGATCTCGGGCCTGCCGCCGCTGGTGCGCGTCGGCGACGCGTTCCGCGCGCAATTCACGCTGCGCAACACGACGCAACGGACGATGAACGTCGTCGTCACGCCGAAAGCCGGCGCGCTCGCGCTCGAACTGAAGCCCGAGTCGTCGCAGGACGTGACGTGGGACGTGACGACGCCCGATGTGATCGGCGCGGGTTCGTCGGCGAGTCTCGACTGAAACGTGAGCGCAGCCGAACAAGCCGGACCGAAGGCGAGCGACGCCGTGAAGCTCACGCAGAAAGTCGTCGCCGCGATTCCGGTAACCGCGCAGCAGGCGACCATCGCGCAAGTCGACGGCACGCTCACGCTGCCCGTCGCGCCGCCCGCCGATGCAAGCAAGTCGAGCGATGGCGCGGTGCGCGGCGGCATCGCCGTATCGTTGCAGCCGAAACTCACCGATGGCCTGCCCGGCGTGCGCCGCTAGTTCGAGCGCTATCCGTACAACTGTCTGGAACAGCAGACGTCGCGCGCGCTCGGTTTGATGGACGCCGCGCAATGGCAAGGCGTGCTGACGCGCATGCCGTCGTATCTCGACCGCGATGGCCTCGCGAACTACTTCCCGCCATCCGACGACGATCGTCCGACCGGCAGCCCGACGCTCACCGCCTATCTGCTCGCCGTCACCGACGACGCCGCGAAGGAAGACCGCCGCTTCGCCCTGCCCGCCGCGCTGCGCGATCAGATGGCGGCGGGTCTCGCGAACTTCGTCGACGGCAAGATCGAGCGCAAGTTCTGGGCGCCGCGCAACGATCTCGATTTCGAGAAGCTCGCCGCCATCGAAGCCTTGTCGCGTTACGGACTCGCGCAGGCGCGCATGCTCGGGTCGATCACGGTTGCGCCGGATCAGTGGCCGACGTCCGCCGTGCTCGACTACTACGCGATCCTGTCGCGCGTCGACGGCACTCCGAATCGCGAGGAAAAGCGCGCGCAGGCCGAGCAGATCATCCGCGCGCGGCTGACGTATCAGGGCACGCGTCTGACCTTTTCGACCGAACGCGACGACGATCTGTGGTGGCTCATGACCGGCAGCGAAACGAACGCCGCGCGCACCGCCTTGCTGTTCGCCGATGCGCCCGGCTGGAAGGACGAGATGCCGCGTCTCGTCGCGGGCTTGTTGGCATTGCAGAAGAACGGCGCGTGGCAGACGACGACCGCGAATCTGTGGGGCGAACTCGCGCTCGCGCGCTTCTCGCGCCTGTTCGAAAGCACGCCGGTCACGGGCACGACGCAGGTCCGGCTCGGCGATGCATCGCGGAGCGTGGACTGGAGCGCGGCGGCTTCGGCGGCGTCCGCTGCATCGGCGACGTCGATCACCAAGACCGCGAACACCCGCGGCATGACGCTGCCGTGGTCCACCGGCTCGCTGTCGCTGACGCAGGACGGCACCGGCAAACCGTGGGCGACCATCGAAAGTCTCGCGGCCATCGCGTTGAAGGCGCCGTTCGCGGCGGGCTATCGAATCAGCAAGACGATGACGCCCGTCGATCCCGCCGTGAAGGGCGTGCTCTCGCGCGGCGATATCGTGCGCGTGCATCTCGACATCGACGCGCAAAGCGACATGACCTGGGTCGTCGTCAACGATCCGATTCCCGCCGGCGCGACGATTCTCTGCTCCAGACTCGGACGCGATTCCGCCGCCGCGACCGAAGGCGAGCAGCAGAAAGGCGCGTGGCCGTCGTTCGTGGAACGCGGCTTCGACGGGTATCGCGCGTATTACGGCTATCTGCCGAAGGGCAAGCTGCAAGTCGAATACACGATGCGCGTGAACAATCCCGGCACCTTCGGCTTGCCGCCGACGCGCGTCGAGGCGCTGTATGCGCCGTCGACTTTCGGCGCGCTGCCGAATGCGCCGGTCGTCGTCAAGCCGCTGGCGGCGAAGTGAGATGAAGCGCGCCGCCGCCTTCGTCATCGCAGCGATGCTGAGCGCGGTCGCGCACGCCGCGCCGGGCTTCGACGATGTGCGCGCGAAGTGGCGCAGTTCCGACTGGGTGCTGCTCGCGCGCGACGGCACGCCGCTTCAACGCACGCGCATCGATACGAGCGCGCGGCGCGGCGACTGGATCGCGCTCGCGGATGTCTCGCCGGCGCTGCGCGAGGCGATCGTCGTATCGGAGGACAAGCGCTTCTATGAACACGCGGGCGTCGACTGGCGCGGCGCCGCGGCGGCGGCGTGGGGCAATCTGTGGAACACGCGCACGCGCGGCGCATCGACGGTGACGATGCAGCTGACGAGTCTCATCGACGACGAAGGCAAAGCGCCCGGACGCCGCAATATCGGCGAAAAAGCGGAGCAGACGATCAGCGCGCTGTGGCTCGAACGGTCGTGGCGCAAGGATCAGATTCTCGAGGCATATCTGAATCTGGTGCCGTTTCGCGGCGAGATCGTCGGTTTGTCGGCGCTATCGCAGACGCTGTTCGACAAGGCGCCGTCCGGACTCGACGAACGCGAATCGGCGCTTGCTGCCGCGCTGATTCGTGCGCCGAATGCGTCGTACGGAAAGGTGAGCGCGCGCGCCTGTACGATTTTGCGCGACATGCGCGCGCTGCACGGCAAACGCGATGCATCGGCCGATCCGTGCGCGAATCTCGATAGCTACGCGCAACTCGTGCTGACACGCGGCTTCAGCGATACGCTCGCGCGCACGCTCGCCGAACTGAACGCGCGGGCGCATCCGCGCAACGTGCACGATGCGGCGGCCGTCGTGATCGACAACCGCACCGGCGATGTGCTGGCGTGGGTCGGGTCGGCGGGCGGGCTATCGAACGCGCCGGAAGTCGACGCCGTGCTCGCGCGACGTCAGGCCGGCTCGACGCTCAAACCCTTCCTCTACGCGCAGGCCATCGACGAAAAGCGCGTGACCGCCGCGTCGCTGCTCGACGATGCGCCGCTCGATCTCGCCACGGGCGGCGGTCTGTATATCCCGCAAAACTACGATCACGATTTCAAGGGCTGGGTGAGCGTGCGCACCGCGCTCGGCTCGTCGCTGAATGTGCCCGCCGTGCGCACGCTCGTCATGGTGACGCCGCATCGTTTCGCGAAGACGCTGGTCGCGCTCGGCCTGCCGCTCACGCAGGCGGGCGATTATTACGGCTTCAGCCTCGCGCTCGGCAGCGCCGATGTCACGCTGGCGTCGCTCGCCAACGCGTATCCAACGCGTATCGCGCGATCGCGAACGGCGGCGTCGCGCGGCCGTTCACCGATCTCGCGGATCGCCCGGTCAAGGCCGACGGCACGCGCATTTTCAGTGCGCAGGCGAGCTTCATCGTCACCGATATCCTCGCCGACAACAACGCCCGCACCCGCACCTTCGGCTTCGACAGCGTGCTCGCGACGCGCAGTTTCAGCGCCGTCAAAACCGGCACCAGCAAGGACATGCGCGACAACTGGGCGGTCGGCTTCACGTCGCGCTATACGATCGGCGTGTGGGTCGGCAACGCGGACGGCACGCCGATGTGGGACGTGTCCGGCGTCACCGGCGCCGCGCCCGTATGGACCGCGCTCGTCAATTATCTCGGCCGCCGCGCGCCCGATGCACCTGCCGGCGTCACGCAGACGCGCGTCGCGTATCAGGACGACATCGAACCGGCGCGCGACGAATGGTTCGTCACCGGCACGCAGATGCGCAGTATCGGGCTGACCGCGTCGGCCAGAACGGCAAGGAGCGTTGCGGCGGCCGACGCGCAAGCGGCGCGCATCGGCTCGCCGACCGACGGCACCATTTTCGCGCTCGATCCGGATATTCCGCCGGCCCGGCAGCGCGTCTGGTTCGAGCGCGCGGGCAATGGCGCGCTCGCGTGGCGGCTCGACGGCAAGCCTTACGGGCGCAACGCCCGCGCGGCGTGGCTGCCGTGGCCGGGGCGGCATCGGCTGGAACTTGTCGATGCGCGCGGCGACGTGATCGACGCCGTTGGTTTCTAAGTGCGCGGTGCGTTCGCCAAAAACGCGACGCCGCCATCGACATCGGCAACAAAATCGAGCGCGGCGAAATGATGCGTGAATCGTTTGCGAATCTTGGCAGCACGAAGCGTCCTGCCGCGAAATGGTGTCGCCGGGCAGAAGAATTCACGCCGCGTCATCCTGACGACGTGTCGCAACGTTAAAGATTGTGCGGATCCGTGGTGCGCGCTGTGGGGTCGTGCACAATGCGAGCCGTCATCGTTCCGGACGCGGATTTGTCCTATGCTTACGACATCGTCCTCGAAAAGGCCGGAATTTATCAATTCGTCATTCTTTTCTTTCAAGCCTGGAGTGCCGTCATGCTGAAAAAGCTGCTGATGCTGTGCCTTGCGTTGATGCTGTCCGTCGGTCATGCGTTCGCCGCGGTCGACGTCAACACCGCCGATGAAGCCGCGCTCGATTCGGTGAAGGGTCTCGGTCCCGTGAAGTCGAAAGCGATCGTGGACGAGCGCACCAAGAACGGTCCGTTCAAGGACGCCGACGATCTCGCCAACCGCGTCAAGGGTCTCGGCCAGAAATCGGTGGCGAACCTGGAGCAAAACGGTCTGACCATCGGCGGATCGTCGCTGCCGCCGACGGGCAAGAGCACCAAGCCGAGCGCCACCGCGTCGGCGAAATCCACCACGACGAATCCGATGTCGAATTCCTCGGGCGGTAGCGCCGCGCCGAACTCGACGGTCAAATCGTCGACAACGGCGACCGGCGCTACATCGCCCGCCGCGACCACGACGCAGACGCAGGCCGCCACGCCTGCATCGAGCACGAAAGCATCGAAGAAGAAGAGCAAGGCATCCGCGAGCGACGCGGCCTCGGGCACGTCCACCGCCAGCGACGCGAAGCCGACGAAGTCCAAGCGCAGCAAGAAGGACAAGGCCGCGAGCGCCGCTGCCGCAAGCCAGTAATCGCTTCCAAGAGGCGCGCGCCGCGACGCCGAGCCGTCGCGGTCCAAGCGCCTGAATCGCCGCTTCACGATGAGCATCTGTCGTATCGAATCACCAAGCGTCGTGCGCGCGCCGTTTCATTCGCGTTCCAGCGAAACGTCGCGCGCGAACCCCACCCCGCAACCTCTCGTAGTGAGACTGCCATGAGCCTACTCGATATCCTCGCCTCCACCCTCGGCAACTCGTCGCAACAGAACAACCAGCCGCAAGGCGGCCAGGCCGCGCTGATCGCCGCGGCGATGGCCTTCATCAACAGCCAGCCGGGCGGCCTGATGGGCCTGCTGCAACGTTTCCAACAACACGGTGCGGGCGATGTCGTGCAATCGTGGATCGGCAGCGGCGAAAACAAGCCGATCGATCCGGGCACGCTGACCAATGTGCTCGGTCAGGACAATGTCGGCGCGCTGGCGCAGAAGGCAGGCGTGTCGGGCGATCAGCTGTCGGGCATGCTCGCGGCGGTGCTGCCGCATATCGTCGATCGCGCGACGCCGAATGGTCAGGTGCCGCCGGAAGGCCAACTCGATCTGACGGGCGTGCTCGGTTCGCTGGGCGGTCTGGCGGGTTTGTTCGGCAAGAGCGAAGAGCCGAAACAGGGCTGAGTTTCGCCTGATTTGATGGATGGAAAACCTCGCAGGGTTGGCGCCCTGCGGGGTTTTTGTTTTTAGAGCGGCGCCAGCCGACGCACCGAATCCGCGATGATCGTGTAGCGGATCGTGCGCAAGCAGCGCATTTCACCGGCAAATGTCGCGGCCAGATGCGGCCGTTCGGTCAGCATCGCCGCGTTTTCCTGTTCGACCTGTTCGTACAGACTGGCGGCGGCTGCATCGATCGCTTTCGTCAACGTGTCCAGCAATCGCTCCGCCGTTCTGCGCGCGATGCCGAGACCTTCGCCCGCGCGCAGCATCAAGTCGCGATCGAAATCTTCGAAATAACGCGCGCCGAGAATGTCCCACGCGAACGCCGTGCGATGCGGCCATTCCGATTTCTGATAAGCCGGCGTGGCGTAGGTCGCGACGCTGAGCAAATCGTAAAACGGCGCGAGATCGATCCCGCTCTTCGACACCAAAAAGCTCAGATTTTTCAGATGCGCGTCCGAGTTGCCGACGAGCACGTTGAAGACGAGCCATGAAAACAGCCGCGTGCGCGCCAGCGCCTGATTCCGGCATCGCGCCGCGAGTTCGGCGAGCCGCTCGACGCTGCCCTGCTCGTATTTGAAGGTTCGCGCGAGATCGAGCAAGTGGCACGCGTCGATGGAATGAATGCGCTGCCACTCGTCCGTCCGGCGCACGCGATCGAATCGATCCACCAGATAAACCGGCGACGGCACATATCGCCGATGCACGCCGGGAACATCGAGCCGCAATTTGTCCGCCAGTTTCATCACGAACCACTCGTTGATCACCGAGTGCGGATAGTCATCGTTGTCCTGATGATTCGGCTTGAGGATATGCGTCGACGGCGTGCGCCCGGCCGGTTCGAAAAGGCCGTCGTCGCGCAGGATCACGGCAAGTTTGTGCTGCGCGCCCGCGAGCGACATGCGCTTGATCGCCCCGTGCGTGAGCGGCAGGCGCGGCAATGCGTCGATGCGCGATTGCAGCGAATCGTCGCTCAACGGCCGGTCGGATGACTCGCGCAATGGCGCGAAACCCGCAGGAAGCAGCGTCACTGAACCGGCCGATTCCGCGCCGTAATGCGCGAGCAACGCGAAAGCGTCGGCTTCGTCGCGAATACTGGCGTCGCGCGCGAGCAGAATGCGCTGGCCTTCTTCAGGCAGCAGATTGTCGAAATACCATTGCACCGAACGGCGCGTGCTGCCGTCGCGATTCGTTTCGTTCTGAAGCGGCAACGCCGGACTCAGCGGATAGCGGTCCGCGCTGTCGAGCCACAACGGAAGATAGCCGAACGACCAGATGTCGTTGTCCGCCTTGAGCACGCCGACCTGAACGTCGTTAATGCTCGCGATCAGATCAACTCACGCGTCGCGATGGCATCACGATCCATCCCGGACTCCTGCTTTTTGCGACGACGCTCCGCCCGCGCCGCGCGTTCGTAGAGACCCATCTTTTCTCTGGTGAAAAGCTCGCCCGCGCCGTTCGGCACATCGACGACGAGATGAATGCCCAGCCCTTCGAGCACCTGGAACAACTTGCCCCAGTAAACGCCTTCCGCACCGTTCTCGACCTTGCCGAGAAAGCTTTCGCTGACGCCGATACTGCCGGCGGCATCATCCTGACGAAGTCGTTGCGCCTTGCGCGCCGCGCGGACGGCGACGCCTATGTCGCTGGCGCGTCTGATATCGAATTCCATGAAAATCCTTGCGATTGCATGGATTGCAACGCTGTATTGTAGAGACTCAATAGAATCTATGCAATCGCAAGGATTTTGAGATTGGCAACGTGAATCACGATAAATCCCTGCGATTGCAAGGATTTTTCAGCGCAAAAAAAGGGCGGCGAACCTCCGCTGCCCTTCCATCACACCGAAAAAACCTCAATGCACCACGCGATCGAACTCGAACTTCCCGTCGCGGACATCGACCGGAATCACGTCCTTCGGCCCGAACCGTCCCGACAGAATCAGTTTGGCGACCGGATTTTCGATCTCCTGCTGAATCGCGCGCTTCAACGGCCGCGCGCCGAACACCGGGTCGTAGCCGACCTTGCCGATCTGCTCCAGCGCCGCATCTGACACATCGAGTTGCATGTCGAGCTTGGCCAGGCGATCGTGCAGACGCGCCAGCTGAATCTTCGCGATGGACTCGATGTTCTGACGATCCAGCGAATGGAACACGACCACATCGTCGATCCGGTTCAGGAATTCCGGGCGGAAATGCAGCTTCACTTCTTCCCACACGGCATCCTTCACGGCTTCCTGCGGCTCGCCGACCATGCCCTGAATGACCTGCGAACCGAGGTTCGATGTCATCACGATCACCGTATTCTTGAAGTCCACGGTGCGGCCTTGTCCATCGGTCATGCGTCCGTCGTCGAGCACTTGCAGCAGCACGTTGAACACGTCGGGATGCGCCTTCTCGATTTCATCGAGCAGAATCACGCTGTACGGCTTACGACGCACGGCTTCGGTCAGATAACCGCCTTCCTCGTAACCGACGTATCCCGGCGGCGCGCCGATCAAACGCGCGACGCTGTGCTTCTCCATGAACTCGCTCATGTCGATACGGATCAGATGATCTTCCGAATCGAACAGGAACGCGGCCAGCGCCTTGCACAGTTCCGTCTTGCCGACGCCCGTCGGCCCGAGAAACAGGAACGAACCATACGGACGATTCGGATCCGACAAGCCCGCACGCGAACGGCGAATCGCGTCCGCCACCGCGCCGATCGCTTCGTCCTGACCGATCACGCGTTCATGCAACTTCGCTTCGATCTGCAAGAGCTTTTCGCGCTCGCCCTGCATCATGCGCGCCACGGGAATGCCCGTCGAACGCGACACGACTTCCGCGATTTCCTCCGCACGGACCTGCGTGCGCAGCAAGCGCGGACGCGTCGGATTCGCCTGCTCCTGCGATTCGGCCTGCGTCACCTGTTTGAGACGCGCTTCGAGTTCCGGCAGCTTGCTGTACTGCAATTCGGCGACCTTTTCGAGCTTGCCTTCGCGCTGCAGACGCGTGATATCCGCCCGCACCTTCTCGATCTCTTCCTTCAGTTGCGCGCTGCCCTGCACCGTCGCTTTTTCGGCGGTCCAGATTTCTTCGAGGTCCGAATATTCGCGATTCAGCCGCTCGATTTCTTCCTTGATCAGTTGCAGACGCTTCTGCGAAGCCTCGTCCTTCTCCTTCTTGACCGCTTCGCGCTCGATCTTCAGCTGGATGGTGCGACGCTCCAGCTTGTCCATCTCTTCGGGCTTCGAATCGATTTCCATCTTGATGCGCGACGCCGCTTCGTCGATCAGATCGATGGCCTTGTCCGGCAGAAAACGGTCCGTGATATAGCGATGCGACAGTTCCGCCGCCGCGACGATCGCCGGATCGGTGATCTCGACGCCGTGATGCAGTTCGTACTTTTCCTGCAAGCCACGCAGAATCGCGATGGTCGCCTCGACCGACGGTTCATCGACCAGCACTTTCTGGAAACGACGCTCCAGCGCCGCGTCCTTCTCGATGTACTTGCGGTATTCGTCGAGCGTCGTTGCGCCGATGCAATGCAGTTCGCCGCGCGAGAGCGCGGGCTTCAGCATGTTGCCCGCGTCCATCGCGCCTTCGGCCTTGCCCGCGCCGACCATCGTATGAATCTCGTCGATGAAGACAATCGTTTGCCCTTCATCCTTGGCGATATCGTTGAGCACGGCCTTCAGACGCTCCTCGAACTCGCCGCGATACTTCGCGCCCGCGAGCAGCGCCGCCATGTCGAGCGACAGCACGCGCTTGCCCTTGAGCGTTTCCGGCACTTCGCCGTTGACGATGCGCTGAGCCAGCCCTTCGACGATCGCCGTCTTGCCCACGCCCGGCTCGCCGATCAGCACCGGATTGTTCTTCGTGCGACGCTGCAAGATCTGGATCGAGCGACGGATTTCGTCGTCGCGGCCAATCACCGGATCGAGCTTGCCGGCACGCGCGCGCTCGGTCAGATCGACGGTGTACTTCTTGAGCGCCTCGCGCTGGCTTTCCGCGTCCTGGCTGTTCACTTGCGCGCCGCCGCGCACCGCGTTGATCGCAGCTTCGAGCGCCTTGCGCGTGAGGCCGTGCTGCTTGGCGATGCGGCCCGCTTCGCCTTTGTCGTCGGCGACCGCGAGCAGGAACATTTCGCTCGCGATGTACATATCGTTGAACTTTTGCGCTTCCTTGTCGGCGGTGTTCAGCAGACCGGCGAGATCGCGGCTCACTTGTACGTTGCCGTCCGTGCCCTTCACTTGCGGCAAGCGGGCGACGGCGTCGTTCAGCGCGGTTTGCAGCGCCTGCACCTGAACGCCGGCGTGCGACAGCAGCGAGCGCGCGGAGCCGTCCTGCTGGGCGATCAGCGCCGCCAGCAGATGAATCGGCTCGATATATTGATTGTCCTGTCCGACTGCCAGGCTTTGAGCGTCGGAAAGCGCTTCCTGAAACTTGGTGGTAAGTTTGTTGATTCTCATTTTTTGACAGCCCCAATTCTGAATACAGCCAAAATGAGGCGCTTTTTGCCGGTTTCAAGCGCTGTTTTGCTCGATTTTGCGCGTTTTTTTCGCGTTTATCTATTTGTCGGTGGAAAGACGGCGCGTGGGCCGGCCGCATGAGAAAGACCGTCTCGTCCACGTTTCGTTCGCGAAGCGACGGCGCGACCTGAGCGCCGCTAGAATCGATGAAGCGTTGGGTCAGTTGGTTGCGCCGCTCGGCACGAGCGCGTAAGCTTGCATGGGCATGATCGGGATGATGCCGAGCAGCCGCGCCAGTTCGCCGGCCGGATGCGCGAGTTCGCCGACCGTGTGTTTGTCGAGTTCGGCAAGGAACGCGTTGCGCGCGGCGGCGAGCACGCCACGCAACCGGCATTGCGATTCGATCACGCAGCCGCGATGCTCGCCGGCGTCCGCAAAGCAGCCGACCAGCGCAAAGTCGCTTTCGGTCTTGCGGACGATATCGCCGATCGTCAGCGCGGCCGAGTGCTCGGCGAGACGCAAGCCGCCATTACGGCCGCGCACCGTTTCGACCCAGCAGAGTTCGCCCAGTTGCTGGACGATTTTCATCAGATGATTCTTCGAGATGCCGTAGGCGTCGGAGATTTCCTGAATCGTCGACAGGCCGGACGGACGCACGGACAGATAGAGCAATACGCGCAGCGAATAATCGGTGTAATCGGTCAGTCGCATGATGTTTTTATGAGTTTGGCGGCGCTCGAAGCGCGGCGATTAGTCTTTGGCGTTGGATGGCGGCGTCTGCTCGCAAGCAGTCGAAAGTCCGCGCGATGGCAAGGGATGCTCCTGCGCGTGCGTCCTTCTGGACCTAATATCGGCACGCGATGATGATCGGCGCAGGGTGGAAAACGCCAGTTTCCGGACATTTAAGAGGCGCGGGGACCGCCGGCCTCGTTCACGGAACCGGCGCTCGATCGCGCTCGCGCCATTTTGCGTCATATTGATGATTACCGTAAGCAAAAAACCCGTCTCGTCACATGTTTAGCTCTTGTTTGCAACAAAGTTTGCCGTCATGACCTCGCCTCAATCTCACCACGATACCCCGCGCGACCGCACGCCCGATGAAGCCAACATCCGCGCATTGGTAGAAGCCTTCTACCGCCGCGTCGACGACGATCCGCTGCTCGGACCGATCTTCGCCGGTCGTCTGGAAGGCCGCTGGGACGCGCATCTCGCCACGATGACGCGCTTCTGGTCCAGCCTCGTGCTCGGCTCGAAGCAGTATCGCGGCAATGTGCAGGAGGCACATCGGCCGATCGAGGATATCGAGCCGCGCCACTTCGCGCGCTGGCTGTCGCTGTTCCTGCGTATCGTCGAGGAGCGCTACGAGCCGGCCGCCGCCGTACAGTTTATGGAACCGGCCTTACGGATCGCGCACAGTCTGCAGTTGAGCAAGTTCGGCTGGGATTACCAGATTCCTGCCGAACAGCAGGAATTGCTCGATGCGCTTCGGCGTCAGCTCGTCGGCGACGAACCGAAAGCGCGCTTTCCGGACCGCCCGGCCGGCGAGCCGTTTCCGGCGAAGTTCATCGGCAAATCCGCCGACCGGGACGACTAGCGCAAAGTCCAGCGCGTCAGGGCGGCGTCGTCGGATTCGCGCGCATCGACCCAGCGCTCGCCCGCGTCGGTCTTTTCCTTCTTCCAGAACGGCGCCTGCGTCTTCAAATAGTCCATCACGAAGGCGCACGATTCGAACGCAGCCGCGCGATGCATCGCCGTGGTCGCGACCAGCACGATCTGGTCGAGCGGCTTCAACTTGCCCACCCGATGCACGATCAGCACGTCGGAACCGGGCCAGCGCTCGCGCGCCTGCTGCGCGATGCCTTCCAGCGACTTTTCGGTCATGCCGGGATAATGCTCGAGCTCCATCGTTTCGACGGCGCTGCCTTCGTTGAGATCGCGCACCGTGCCGACGAAGCACGCGACCGCGCCGACTTTCGGGTTATCGGCGCGCAACGCGGCGACTTCGGCGCTGATGTCAAAGTCGGCTTCCTGCACGCGGATTTTGGCGGGCGCGCTCATCTCAACCGCCCGTGACCGGCGGGAAAAACGCCACTTCGCAGCCATCGGTGATGCGCTGCGAGGCATCCGTCATGACTTGATTGCAGGCCAGGCGCAACGCGCGGCCTTCCGCGAGCGTCTCGGCCCAGACGCCGCCGCGCATGCGCAGCCAGGCGCGCACATCGCCGACATTGACGACCGTGTCCGGCACGCTCGCCGTTTCGTTCGCGACGCCCAGCGCCTCGCGCACGCTCGCGAAAAATCTCAGTTCGATCTTCATGTACAGCAAGTCCTTAGCGCGGGTCCTCAGCGCATCAATTCTGAAAATGGGATGAAGCGCACCGTCTCGCCCACGCTGATCGCGTGATTCGGCGGATTGTCGATCAGTCCGTCGCCCCAGACGGTCGACGTCAGCACGGCGGAACTTTGATTCGGGAAGACGTCGAGACCGCCGGCCTCGTTCACGCGCGCACGCAGGAATTCGTTGCGACGGTCGCCCTTCTTCTGCGTGAAGTCGGCGCGCATCGAATAGAAGCGCGGCGCGACGTTGTCCACGCCCGCGAGTCGCAGCAAAAACGGCCGCACGAACAGCAGAAAGGTGCAGAAACTCGACACCGGATTGCCCGGCAAGCCGATAAAAAACGCCTCGCCGAGATCGCCCGGATCGCCGCCAGCCGCTTCGCCGCGACGCATCGCGCCGAACGCGAGCGGCTTGCCCGGCTTCATCGCGATCTGCCACATATTGATGCGCCCTTCGGCTTCGACGGCAGGCTTCACATGATCTTCCTCGCCGACCGACACGCCGCCGCAGGTCAGAATCAGATCATGGCCGAGCGCCGCGCGCCGCAAGGTTTCGCGCGTCGCATCCAGCCGATCCGGCACGATGCCCAGATCCGACACGTCGCAGCCGAGCTTTTCCAGCAGCGAGCGCAACACGAAGCGGTTCGAGTTGTAGATCGCGCCGGGCGCGAGCGGCTCGCCAGGCATGCGCAACTCGTCGCCGGTAAAGAAAATCGCCACGCGCACACGTCGCACCACCGCCAGCGTCGCGCAGCCGACCGATGCCGCGAAACCCAGCGCCTGCGGCGTCATGCGCGTGCCGGCGGGCAGAATCACCGAATCGCGCCGGATATCCGCGCCCTGCTTCGTGATCCATTCGCCGACGGCCGGCGTCTGCGCGAACGCCACGCGTCCATCGTCCGATGCGCTGGCCATTTCCTGCATGATCACCGTGTCCGCGCCGGGCGGCACCGTCGCGCCGGTGAAAATGCGTGCGGCGGTGCCATCCGCGAGCGGTTCGGCCGCGTGGCCCGCCGGGATGCGCTGCGACACGGTTAGCGCGACCGGCGCGGCATCGCTTGCGCTCGCGAGATCGGCGGCGCGGACCGCGTAGCCGTCCATCGAGCTGGTGTGCATCGGCGGGACGTCGAGCGGCGACACCACGTCTTCAGCGAGCACGCGATTCGCGGCATCGAGCGTGTCGATGCGTTCGTGTTCCGCCACGCAGCGCGCGGCGTCGAGCAGGAGGCCGAGCGCTTCGGCGGTGGCCAGCATCGGCGGACGGGATGAAGCGGCGGACGTAGATGACATGAGCGGTGTCCCGCGCGGCGCGCGGTGGATCGATAGTAAGACAGTGGGAGCAAGCAACTATTGTAACGAGCGCGACGATCGACGGCCGCGCCTGGCATCTGTGCTGAAACGCTATCAAAAATACCCGATCCGCCCGCATTCGCCCATCGACCGGACGGCATAGGCGCGATACACCGCGCTGCCTCAAAAACCCGTCCTATCGAGTGATACACTCGCACCACACTTCCCACGTCCATTTCCATGAAATTCTGTTCCGTCTGCGGCCATGAGGTCAGCCTGAGCATTCCGCCCGGCGACAACCGCGAGCGTTTCGTCTGCGGAAGTTGCAACACCGTCCACTATCAGAATCCGCGCAACGTGGTCGGCACGGTGCCGGTCTGGGACGACAAGGTGCTGCTGTGCCGCCGCGCGATCGAACCGCGCTACGGTTACTGGACGCTGCCCGCCGGTTTCATGGAAATGGACGAAACCACCAGCGAAGGCGCATCGCGCGAGACGCTGGAAGAAGCCGGCGCGCGGGTGGAAATCCAGAGCCTGTTTTCGCTGCTGAACGTGCCGCACGTGCATCAGGTGCATATTTTCTATCTGGCGCGACTGCTCGATATCGACGTCGATCCGGGCGAGGAAAGTCTCGAAGTGAAGCTCTTCGAGGAACATGAAATCCCTTGGGACGAAATCGCTTTCCCGACCGTCGGGCAGACGCTGCGCTTTTACTTCGCGGATCGCGCGGCGGGCAATTTCACGCTGCATACGGGCGATATCTTCCGCTCGCTGCGCGACGGCTGACGCGCCGTTCGCGCCCGATCGCCTGATAATCGCCCATGGTTCCCTGGCTCGCCCATGACGACCCGTTTCCGCCCGTCGACCGCGCGCTGAGCGCATCGAGCGGTGCGCCGGGGCTGCTCGCGGCAAGCGCGGACCTGCTGCCCGCGCGGCTCCACGACGCCTATCAGCAAGGCATTTTTCCGTGGTATTCCGATGGCCAGCCCGTGCTGTGGTGGAGCCCCGATCCGCGTATGGTGCTGAAGCCGGCGGAATTCAAGCTGTCGGATTCGCTGCGCAAGACGCTCAAGCGCGTCGCCCGCGATCCAATCTCGGAAGTGCGCGTCGACGACGACTTCGCCGCCGTGATGCGCGAATGCGCCGACACGCCGCGTCTCGGCCAGCGCGGCACGTGGATCACGTCGGAAATCGTCGAGGCGTATTCGACGCTGCATCGCGCGGGACAGGCGCACAGCATCGAGACGTGGTACGAAGGCCAGCGCGTGGGCGGCTTGTACGGCGTGTCGTTCGGGCGGATGTTCTTCGGCGAATCGATGTTCGCGCACAAGACGGATGCGTCGAAAATCGCGCTTTCGGCACTCGTCGGACACTTGCGCCGCCACAAAATAGAGATGATAGACTGCCAGCAGAACACGTCGCATCTGGCGTCGCTGGGCGGCCGCGAGATTCCGCGCCGCGAATTCGTCGCGCATCTGAAGCAGGCCGTGCGCGAGCCGCAGATTCCCTGGCGCTTCGACAAGTCGGTGCTGCTGGACATGCTGGAACGCCATCCGCCGACGCCCGCGCCGTGACGCGGAATGCACCGATGCACGCGCTGAGGCCGCGTGCGCAGCCGTACCGGCAAAGTCAAAACGCGCAGTACAACGCGAGCCCGCCCGGGCCACTGAGAGCCAATAAGTGACACATCCGAACGATCTGCCGCTGTCACCGCTTTCCGCGCTGCAATTCTATGCAACAGCGCCCTATCCTTGCAGTTATCTGGAAGGCCGCGTGGCACGTTCGCAGGTCGCCACACCCAGTCACCTCATCAATTCCGACGTCTACACCGAACTCGTGAAAGCCGGTTTCCGGCGCTCGGGCGTGTTTACCTATCGGCCGTATTGCGACGGCTGCCGCGCCTGCGTGCCGGTGCGCGTGCCGGTCGCGCGCTTCACGCCGAACCGGTCGCAGCGCCGCGTGTGGAAGCAGCACGGCAATCTGGTCGCGAGCGTCGCGCCGCTGCATTACGACGAAGAGCACTACGCGCTCTATATGCGCTATCAGTCGGCGCGTCACGCGGGCGGCGGCATGGATCGCGACAGCCGCGACCAGTACGAACAGTTTCTGCTGCAAAGCCGCATCAATTCGCGACTGGTGGAATTTCGCGAACCGAGCGCGCCGGATACGCCCGATCAGCCCGGCGAACTGCGCATGATCAGCATGATCGACATTCTCGGCGACGGTCTGTCGTCGGTGTACACGTTCTTCGAACCGGATCTGCCGAAGACCAGTTACGGCACCTTCAATATTCTCTGGCAGATCGAGCAGGCCAAGAGTCTCGATCTGCCGCATGTCTATCTGGGCTACTGGATTCGCGAGAGTGAAAAAATGGCCTATAAAGCCAATTTCTGCCCGCTCGAAGGACTCGTCGACGGCCGCTGGTCGGTGCTCGATCCGCTCACGACCCACTCCGCCGGCATGCTGCCGATGCCGGGCCGCACGCACAACTCCAGCCAGCCGAAGTAAGTCGCCCGACCCGCCCGGTCGGTGCCTCCGCGCGAACCCGTTAAAATAGCGGTCTCAAAAAAACGCCAACGCGGGGTTTCTCTACGTGTTCAGTTCTCTTTATCCGCTCGCGCGCTCGCATCTGTTCAAGATGGACGCGGAAGACGCTCATCACCTGACGCTGCGCATGCTCGGCGCGGCGGGACGTACCGGCGTCGCCAAGCTGCTCGCCACGCATGGCCCCGATTCGCCTCGTCGCGTAATGGGCCTGCTGTTCCCGAATCCGGTCGGCCTGGCCGCCGGACTCGACAAGGACGGTGCGTGCATCGACGGGCTCGGCGCGCTCGGTTTCGGCTTTATCGAAGTCGGCACGGTGACGCCGCGCGCGCAGCCGGGCAATCCGCGTCCGCGCATCTTCCGTTTGCCTGAGGCGGGCGCGTTGATCAATCGGATGGGCTTCAACAACGGCGGCGTCGATCAGTTCGTCGCCAACGTGCAGGCGGCGCGTTTTCGCGGCGTGCTGGGGCTCAATATCGGCAAGAATGCGGACACGCCGATCGAGCGCGCCGCCGACGACTATCTCTATTGCCTCGAACGCGTCTATCCGTTCGCGAGTTACGTGACAATCAACATTTCGTCGCCGAATACGAAGAATCTGCGCCAATTGCAGGGCGCCGGCGAACTCGATGCGCTGCTCGGCGCGCTGAAGGACAAGCAGGCGCGTCTGTCCGACCTGCACGGCAAGATGGTGCCGCTCGCGCTCAAGATCGCGCCCGATCTCGACGACGAGCAGATCAAATCGATCGCGGGCACGCTGCTGGCTCACAAGATCGACGGCGTGATCGCCACCAACACCACGCTCTCGCGTACGGCTGTCGCCGGCATGCAGCATGGCGACGAAGCGGGCGGCCTGTCGGGCCAGCCGGTGTTCAACGCGTCGAACGACGTGATCCGCAAGCTGCGCGCGGAAGTGGGCGCGGACGTGCCGATCATCGGCGTCGGCGGGATTTTCTGCGGCGAGGATGCGCGCACCAAGATCGCCGCGGGCGCGTCGCTCGTTCAGCTCTACACGGGCCTGATTTATCGCGGGCCGGAGCTCGTCAAGGAGTGTGTCAAGGCGTTGGCGTAGCCCCTCATCGGTGGTATGGGGCATATAGACATGAACAAACGATATGACGCGGCGATTGCATTTTCACTATGATCGCCGCACAGATCGATCGCAGCCGAAAGTCAACGATGTGGCCGACGACTGCGCCCAACAAGAGGAAGACAACCCAATGAAACTGTCCACGCTCAAGAAGCTCGTCGCCGCCAGCCTGATCGGCGCGGCATTCACCGCCGTCACGACCGCCGCGCACGCGGACGATCTGCTCGATCAGGTCAAGCGCGCGGCACGTTACGCGTCGGTCTGGAAGGCACCTTCCCGCCGTTCAACTCGAAAGCGCAGAACGGCGAACTGGTCGGCTTCGACGTCGATATCGCCAAGGCGGTCGCCGCCAAGCTCGGCGTGAAGCCGGAATTCGTCACGACGGAATGGTGCGGCATCATCGCGGGCTTGCAGGCGGGCAAGTTCGACGTGATCGTGAACCAGGTCGGCATCACCGATGCGCGCAAGCAGACGCTCGATTTCTCGCCTGCCTACACGTACTCGAACGCGCAGCTGATTCAGCGCAAGGACGATACGCGCGAGTTCAAGTCGCTCGACGATCTGAAGGGCAAGAAGCTCGGCGTCGCGCTCGGCACCAACTATATGGACATGGCGAAGGCCGTGCCGGGCGTCGACGTGAAGACGTATCCGGGCGCGCCGGAATATTTGCGCGATCTCGCCGCCGGCCGTCTCGACGCCGCGCTGAACGATCGCCTGATGCTCGCGTATCTGACGAAGAACTCGAATCTGCCGCTGCGTCCGGGCTCGAATGTCGGCGAAGGCAATCCGTCGGGCATTCCGTTCAAGAAGGGCAATCCGAAGTTCGCCAAGGCCATCGCCGATGCCATGACGCAGCTCGAAGCCGATGGCACGTTCACGAAGATTTCCGACAAGTGGTTCGGCATCGACGTGACCAAGCCCGCGAAGTAAGGCTGTCGCCGCTTGGTTTCGAGCGGCTCACCGAGGGCGGCATCGATGCGATGCCGCCCTTCTCTTTTGCCGCCCGGTTTATGATGTGCCGATTATTTCGCCCCGTGCGTCTGATCCGTTACCGCTTCCTGTAAATGTCCACGACCTCACTGCTCGTTCAGTCCGCGCCCGCGCTGGCGCAAGGCGCGCTCTTGACGATCAAGTTCGCGATCTTTTCGATGTTCTTCGGCCTCATCGCGGGCATCGTGCTCGCGTTGATGGGCATCAGCCGCAACAAGACGCTGATCGCGATCGGACGCTGCTATGTGAGCGTGATGCGCGGCACGCCGTTGCTCGTGCAGATCTTCGTGATCTATTACGGCTTGCCGAGTCTGGGGATTTCGCTGGAGCCGACGCCCGCGGGCGTGATCGCGCTGTCGGCGAATGTCGCGGCGTATCTGTCGGAAAGCATGCGCGGCGCGATTCTCGGCGTGCATAGCGGGCAATGGCTGGCGGCGTATAGCCTCGGATTGTCGCGCGCGCAGACGCTGCGCTATGTGATCGGGCCGCAGGCGCTGCGCATCGCGGTGCCGAGTCTGTCGAACAGCCTCATCAGCTTGATCAAGGACACGTCGCTCGTGTCCTTGATCACCGTGACCGAACTGCTGCGTTCTGCGCAGGAAGTGATCGCCGCGACCTATCAGCCGTTGCCGCTCTATCTCGCGGCCGCGTTCGTGTACTGGGTGCTGTGCAGCGTGCTCGAACTCGTGCAACGACGCTTCGAAAAACGTCTCGCGCTACCCGGACGCCATTGATTGCTGTCGTCACGAATGGCATTAAAGGCCGCTGAAACGCGGCCTTTAATGCTTCTTGCATGACGCTGCGTCATTCGTCTTCGAAGGGAAAGCGCAGGTTCAGATCGCGCCGCGCGGCGTCGATCATCGCGATCATGCGCATCGACGTAGCGTGCGTCATCACCGGGCTTTCGGTCTTGCCCGTGCGCAGCAGCTCGCAGAAATGCGCGGCTTCGTAATTGAGGCCGCCGCCGCTGAACGGCTCGTCGAGTTCGATCGTGCGACCGTCGGTGTAATGGATGGTCGCGCGCGCCGGGTTCCACCAGTTCTCGTGGATCGTCACCGTGCCGAGCGTGCCGCCGATCAGCGCATCGCCGCGTCCTTGCATGTCGAGCCCGCAGAACAGTTGCGCGATGCCGCGCTCGTGGCGCACGTTCAGGCTCGCGAACACGTCCACGCCCGTGCTGCCCGACGTCCGATGGTCTGCACGTCTAGCGCTTCGCCGAGCCAGTCGACCGCGAGAAAGGCTTCGTAGATGCCGATGTCGAGCAGCGCGCCGCCGCCCGCCTCGAGCGAGAACGAAGGATGATCGAGCGGCACGTTCGCCATCGAGCAACCCGCGCGCACCAGCCCGATCTCGCCGATCGGATCGCTCTGCAGATGTTCGCGCAAACGCCGGTACAGCGGATAGAAAGGCGGTTTCATCGCCTCCATGAACAGCAGCTTCGACTCGCGCGCGGCATCGATCATGCGTTGCAGCGCGCGCGCATTCACGGCGGCGGGCTTTTCGCACAGCACCGGCTTGCCCACGGCGAACGCGCGCAATGCGTACTCCGGATGACTGTCCTGCATCGTCGCGATGTAGAGCGCGTCGATGTTGGCGAGCAGCGCGTCTCGCGTCGAACCGAATCGCGGAAAGCGCCGGACGTGCAAGAAGCAATAAAGCCGGGAGCGGTCCCGGCTTTATCGTCTCAGCGGATCATCCGATGCTTCGTTCAGGCGCCGGCCTGAGCATCGACGGTCGGCAGCTGCGGGCTCGTGCGCTCCAACGAGAACGCGCGACCCACTTCTTCCGCGGCGAGATCGACCAGCGTGCGCGTCGCGGCTTCGGCGGCGGCGGGATCCTTCGCCTCGATCGCCTCGACCACACCGCGCTGCGCGGCGAGCGTCGCCTCGCGCACGGCTTCGATGCCGTCGACGATCGGATTCACCGTCATCAGCGCGCCGCGCACGATTGCCGTCATCTGGCGAAAGAATTGGTTACCGCTGGCGGCAACGATCCGCGTATGCAGCGCTTCGTCGGCCGCCTGATAATCCGGCTCGCCGACTTGCAGACGCGAGAGCGCATCGAACGCATCGCGAATGCCGGCGATTTCCTCCGGCGTCGCGCGCGCGGCGGCAAGCGCTGCAGCGCGCGGCTCGATCAGCATGCGGAATTCGATTACATCGCGTAGGAACGTTTGATCCGGTTTCGCGCGGAAACGCCAGCTCACCACATCCTCGTCGATCAGACGCCAGTCGCTCATCGGCCGGATGCGCGTGCCGGTTTTCGGCCGCACATCGAGCATATGACGCGCGAGCAGCATCGACAGCGCTTCGCGCATGACGGTGCGGCTTACGTCGAACTCCTTCGAGAGAATGTCTTGCGGCGGCAATATTGCGCCGTACTTCTGCTCGACGATGCCGGAGACGAGTCCGTCCATGACCTTCGCCACCAGCGATCGCTCTTTGTTTTCATCCATCTCGCTTCTCCCCTATCCGCCTGTCCTTAGCCCGTGTATCTCTCTCTTGCATCGCTCGCGCGCGCCCCATGCGCTCAGGCACGACAAGCCCCTCGGCCCCTTCGTCGTGCTTGCTACGTTGCGTCTTCGCTGCTTCGAAAACCAGTTGGGAATTTCCTGACAGGGTATTCCCTCTGAATCGATGAACGATTGCACCGGTTTTGCCGTGCTGTTTTTACCGCTTCGTTCGCGTGCTCTGCACTCGCGCCGCGCCCGCGACGCGATTCATCAGGGAAACTGAAGAATCGGGGCGTCGCGGGCGCGGCAAACTCAATAATTGCGGTCGTAACCAATCCTCCGACCCGTCATGCTCGCATTTGAGCAAGCATCTCGTATGCTTTCTGTGCGAACGCGAACGCTCGCTTGATGACGCTTCGCTTTTGTATGACCCACGCGGTCAAAACTACTTGAACGCTTCACTACTTTCGCGCGTATTCGTTTTAGTTCCCGCTTACGCGACGTAGTTCGAATGTTTTATCGAATGCTTACGTGCGGCGTGCATCGAGACGCAACTGACGACGCTGCATCGAATTGCATTCGGCCAGCGTGTGCTGATAAATCGCCATGTATTCGCCGCTCACGCGTTCGACCGACAATTGTTCCAGATTCTCCTGCGCACGCGCGGCGAAACGGCCGCGCGCCTGCGAGTCGAGCAGCAGCCAGCGCAGCTTCGCCGCGATCTGCGCGGTGTCGCCCGCAGCAGGCACCAGCACGCCTGCCGCGCCGTCGTCGAGCATTTCTGGAATGCCGCCCACGTCCGTTGCAAGAATCGCGCAGCCGGCTTCGCGCGCTTCGGCGATCACGAGCGGACACGAATCCTGTCGCGATATCAATGCGAATACGTCGGCGCTCGCGAAATACGGCCGCGCGTCGTCGACGTAGCCGGTGAAATGCACGTACGACGCGACGCCGAGTTCGCTCGCGAGCGTTTCCATCGCCGCGCGATCCGGCCCGTCGCCGACGAGATACAGCGACGGCTCCGGCAGCGATTCGCGCGCATCGGCGGACTCGCGGCGCAGTAGCGCGAACGCGTGCAGCAGATCGGCGATGCCTTTTCTGCGAACATCCCCGCCACGCAGACGATATTCGGATGCTTGAGACGCACCGGCCGCGCGGCTGGACGGCACAATAGACGCGGCACGCCGACCGCGCCGTTGAGCACCACGGAAAGCCGCTCCGGCCCGATGCCGCGCTCCTCGAGCGTCTGCGCGACGGCGCTGCTCACCGCGACCATGCAATCGCCCGCGCGCACGAGCGAGGCGCTTTTCTGCAGTTCGTGATGCACCGTGGTGACGAGCGCGAAGCGCCGCCGCATGCTGCCGAACCGCGAAATCAGCGCGCCGGTCATCATGTGCGCGTGCACGATGTCGGGATCGAAACGATCGATGAGACGATTGAAGCCCGCGATCATCGACGGCACGCGCCACGGCTGACGCGACTGCTGCAACGGAATATGCGTGATGCCGTGGCGGCGCAGCAGCGGCTCGAAACCGCCGCCCGACGACGCCACGACCACCTCCTGCCCCATGCGCGCCTGCACGCAGGCCAGGTCCACCATCATGTTGACGGTGCCGTTGCCGATCGTCTGCGCGTGGTTGGCGAGGTGAACTATTCGCATGAAGGTGCCGATGCCGTAGCCTGTTTCGCGCCCGCGCCCGATGACGTCGCGTGCGATGAAATGCCGTAAATAACGGGGTTTTCCGCTCGCGCGCGAGCCGCTCGGGTCGAAGCCGTCGTATCGGCCTGGACTGAACGGGCCGCGTGCGCCGGGGCTCTCGTTCTTCTGTGATTCCGTGCCTGCGCGAGACGAGGCAGGCGCGCGCGCTTACAGCAACTTGTAGGTGTTCGCGAACGCGTCCGGACCCGACGCATGCAACTTGCCGTTGCCGGCTTTTTCACGCGCCTGACGGCTCTTTCTCGTCAGACCGATATACGGCATGCCCTGCTCGAGAAACGGACCTTCGGTCTTTCGAAAGCCGAACGCTTCGTAAAACGCGCGCAGGCTTACCGGCGCGGTGAGACGCACGCCACGGCCGGGCCAACGCTCTGCCGCGACCGCGAGCACGCGTTCGATCAGCGCGTGCGCGGTGCCGTCGCCGCGGCGCAGCGGGCTCGTGAGGATTTTGTCGACGAACACCTCCGGATCTTCCGCATCGCCTTCGTGGATACGCGCGTAGGCGAGCACGGGCATCGAGCGCGACATGTCTTCGGCGGCGAACACATGCACGCCGGTTTCATCGCGACCGTCCGGATCGAGATGCACATGCGATTGCTCGACGACGAACACCGCACTGCGCGCGCGCAGAATCAGATAAAGCTCGCGCGCCGTGAGTTGTTCGAAATCCAGGGTTTTCCAGTTCATTGTTCTTCTCCGATGCTTGGCAGGTTCGAGCCTGCGTATTCTTTTACTGCTTGCGCCATGATCGAACGTTACGTCCCGGCCCGCCGGTATTCCGTGCGCCATCGCACCGACGTTACGCCTTGCGGGCCCGTCAAATAGGGCCCATCACACGAAGCGGCGTCCCGGGGAAAGGACACCGATTCACTCCGCAATGATCTTGCCCGCCACCTTTGGCCCTGCTTGCGCAACTTACTGCGCGCAGCGGGCACTAATGGCATGCGCGCGCATATTGCGAACGTAACAATTAGCGATCTGGACAGTCGAATAGCAGTGGATTAGCGCTCGCAGCACCCGGCGCCTTCATGGGAAAATCACAATGCATACCGCCATCGAACGCGCGTCATACGCAAACTCGTACACAATTGAAAACACGCAAAAGTCGCGGCTCGCGCGCGGTATTCAGCACCGGCCATCGCGGCCCGGGGTAACGGCATGAGCGCGTTTCACACGAGCGGTATGACAGGGTCGGGCACGAGTCGTTCACGCGTCGTCGCGCTCGATCCCTTACGCATGCGGGCGCGGCGTCATCACGCGCATGCGCTGCATCGCGGCGAGCGCATCTGGCAGGACGGCGCGGGCCCCGTCGATTTGTGGATCGAACTGCTGCATGGCAACGGTTTCGAACCGCGCGCCGCGCTCGCCTTTGCGGTGGCGCAGGATTTCGAAGACGATCAGTTCACGCTCGGCCGCATTCCGCCCGAAGATATCGAAAAGCTCTACGGTCTGCAGGTTCAACCGCTCTCCGTATTCGATTCGCTCGAAGAACGCGCGCTCGTGCAGACGCGTCGCGCGAACACCGTGCTCGTCGAAGTCGATGCGTTCTATCTGCCCGATACGCGCGCGATTTCGTACCATCGCGAGCACGCGAACACGACCATCGGCATCGACGTGATCGATCCGAACGCGCGGCGTCTGGGCTACTTTCATCACACCGGTTATCACCTGCTCGACGGCGACGATTACGACGGCGTGCTCAAGGCCCACACGAACGATTCCAACGACGCCAACGCACTCTTTCCGCACGTCGAATTCGTCAAGCGCACGCGCGATGCACTGACCGGCACGCCGCTCGCCGAAGTCTCCGCCGACCTTCTGTGCGCGCATCTGCTGCGACGTCCGCCGAGCAACCCGATCACGCGCTGGCGCGCCGCATTCCCCGAGCATGTCGAGATGATGCTCGAGCGCGGCGAATCGTTTGCGCGGCTCTATGCGTTCAACGTGATGCGTCAGCTCGGCTCGAACTTCGAACTGTTGGCGCACTATCTGCAGTGGATGCGCGAACAGGGCTTCGATATTCCGGTGCAGACGCATACGAGCGCGCGTAAGGTCGCAAGCGAAGCGATGGTGATGCAATGCCGTCTCGCGCGCGCTATCGCATGGCCGCAGCGAACGTTGCGACGCGTCATTCGATGTGATGGAAGACGCCTACGAACGCGTGGTGCCGCCGCTTGCGAATATCGTCTGTTGATCAGTCGAAAGCGCGCTGCGAATACAGCCGTATTGATGCCACGTTCTTTCGCTAAGCACTCACTTCGGAAAGATTCGGAAATGCTTCCGATCCTTGTTTTAAGGGTTTTTCTTGCTCCATCCTCCAGCGATACATCGCACGCGTGACGCGCCTGTGTCTCGATGCGTGAACTGTTGCACGCTGCATGCGGCCTGCATGCGTTCCACCGATGCCCGCCGAAGCGAATTGTCCGAGATGAAACATTTATCGCGCGCGAAGTCTGCCGCGAGGGAGTGCCGCTGGCACGCTTTTGCCGCTACCAAACGCGCAAACGTTTGGCGCGGCGTGCGCATGGGCCGGCGCACGAGGGCCGCTCATGCAACCCTCATTTGATCTGTGTAAAATGCCTTTATTTAAGGGACTTTCTTGCTAAAAGCGATATGCTCAAGATCTTCGTTTCCGCACCAACCCTTTCGAACACAGGCATAAAACCCCTTGAAACAGGGCCTCTGGCGCTCGATTGGCTGCCTCGGCAGTGTACGGAAAATCGCGGCTCGAATGACGCGATCAAGGGTATGGAACAAGAATGAATCATTTTTCTTTGTCCCTACGATAGTAGGCATCAAGGTACCTACTTCATGCCCTGAGAGGCTTACCGCACGTAGATTTGAAAATGCCATACCTACACATGGGGGGGGTCGCAACAGTCAAAGTCATATCGCATGCAGGGATTCATAAGACCAGCAATGTTCAAGAATGAAACGAAATCGATTCGCCGCACCCGACGCTATCGATTACGGTCGTAACGAATGCCCACCGGCATTGACGTTACGTCGATTGGCACAGTCCTCGCTATTAACCTCACGCAGCCCGACCGACGCCGACGATCAGATCAACAAGAGCACGGACGGGACGCTACGGGGCTGGCAATGCGCTGTCGGATTGCTCGAGGCAAGCAAGTCGAACGGTCATGCCAGTAATAAAAAGTGAAGCAGCTCACTGCGCGACGTTACGAGAGAGAGAACAATCATGCTGACCCTTCAGTCCGACCTGCACGGCAATCATCTGCTTGGCGCCCTTCCGGCGCACGAATGGCAAGCCCTCACTCCGCATCTCGAACTCGTCCAGCTTCGCACGGAACAATTGCTGTGTGATTCGGGTCAGCGTATTCATCACGTCTATTTCCCGACGACCGCGATCATCTCGCTGCTGCACACGATGGAAGACGGCGGCTCCGTCGAAATCGCCGCAGTCGGCCGCGAAGGCATGACGGGCGTGCCGGTGCTCACCGGCGGCGAAACCATGCCGACGCGCGTGCAGGTGCAATGCCCCGGCTTCGCGTATCGCATGAGCGCGCAGGCGCTGCGCGAGCAGTTCGGCCGTTCCGACTTCCTGCGCCGCCTGATGCTGCTGTACATGCAAGCACTGCTGACGCAGGTCGCGCAAACGGCCGCATGCAACCGGCATCATTCGTTCAACAAGCAGTTGTGCCGCTGGCTGCTGATCGAAATCGACCGCACCGCGTTCAACGAACTGCAAGTGACGCAGCAATTGATCGCCGACATGCTCGGCGTGCGTCGCGAAGGCGTGACCGAAGCGGCCGGCAAGCTGCACGACGCCGGTCTGATCCACCACAGCCGCGGCTGCATCAAGGTCGTGGATCGCGCGGGACTCGAAGCACGCGCGTGCGAATGCTACGGGCTCGTCAAACGCGAGTTCGATCGCCTGCTGCCGCGCCTGCGCGCGCAAGAAGCCGCGTCCGAGTCCAGCAGCGTTTAATGAGTCGGCCCTTCAGAATTAGTCGAAGTCAAGGGTGGCAAGGGGCCGCCGGAAGATCGTGTTTCCCAGAACTCCCAGAAGCAATAT
>NZ_LFJJ01000294.1 GCF_001189365.1 Candidatus Burkholderia verschuerenii
GCTTACCCGGAACAATGGACTCCAGTCGTCCCCATATCTCATCGGTCAGCAACATTCGACTCATCTTGATCGCTTACGCAAAAGATGAGATGTAAACACATTTCTTCAAATGTGAATAGAGCCTAGCGAATATAAGCGTCGAGAACCTCATTGAACTAACCATTCTCAGTTCACCCGAAAAACGCTGACACGCTCGACGAGGCGTTGTGTCTGGTCGTGGAGTGCACCAGCGGCTGCAGCAGCTTGTTCGACGAGTGCAGCGTTCTGTTGCGTTACTTCGTCCATCTGCGTCACAGCTTGATTAACCTGCTCGATACCCTGGTGCTGCTCGTGCGACGCCGCCGCGATTTCAGTCATCAGACTAGATACGCGCCGTACCGCAGATACTACCTCTTCAATCGTACGGCCTGCTTCGTTCACCTGAGTCGCACCCGCTTGCACGCGAACTACTGAATCATCGATCAGCTCTTTGATTTCTTTCGCCGCAGTTGCTGATCGCTGAGCTAGCACACGAACTTCTCCTGCCACCACAGCGAAGCCGCGCCCTTGCTCGCCAGCGCGCGCGGCTTCAACTGCTGCATTCAATGCAAGAATATTTGTCTGGAACGCAATTCCTTCGATGGTACCGATGATGTCCGCCACGCGCCCCGAGCTGTCAGAGATTTCGCGCATCGTGCTCACGACGCGTCCAACTACTTCTCCACTCAATACGGCGACTTGGGAAGCGTCTGACGCTAGTTCGTTTCCCTGTTTAGCGCTTTCGGCATTCTGACGAACGGTCGCCGTTAGTTGTTCCATGCTCGCCGCAGTTTCCTGCAGCGATGCGGCCTGCTCTTCGGTGCGAGAGCTGAGGTTAGTATTGCCCGCTGCGATTTCTCTCGTTGCCGTTGCGATCGTGTCGGAGCCTTGGCGCACATCGCGAACGATACTGCACAGGCTGTTGTTCATATCTTGGAGTGCGAGGAGCAACTGGCTCGTCTCATCCTTGCCCTGCGCCGAGACTTGTTGTGTCAAGTCTCCTGACGCGATTGTGCGAGCGATGACAACCGCTTCGGAGATAGGACGTGTGATGCTGCGTGTAATCAACCAGGCCAACGCGACGCCAAGGATCAGCGCTATGCAGCCCAAACTAGCCAGCAAGAAACGGCTGCTCTGATAAAGGTCAGTGATGGTCTGCGTCGCCTTGCCTGTTTGACTTACTTGGAACTGGTTTATGTCGTCCAGCGTTGCCTTGTAGGCCACCAGCACTGGCAACAGTTCCTTGTTAAGGGATTGGATCGCTTCGCCATGTTTACCTTGGGCGTTTAAATTCAGTACTGTGTCGAGGCTATATTTATAAGCATTGTTCTGTTTGAGAAGTCTGTCGCGGACCTCGGCTCGAGCCAGCGTTTTGAACAGGAAATCGATTTCTTTCGATAGATCGTCCCTGGACGATTTGATATCCAGCAGCGAACTCTTCTGTGTTTCTTTATCTTCAGTCAGGAGAAGGTTTCGGATGGCGATCGCGACCTTGTTAAGGCTCTCCCTTGCGGCGTCTGCATGTAGCAAACGCGGAAGGTTTATATCGTTAACAATAGTCACCTGATCATTCAGTCGGCCGAGCATCGTGATGCCGACGCCCACCATGGATGCCGAAAGCAGCAACATTCCAGCAAACGACAGCCCGAGCCTCATTCCTATCTTGAAATCTGCGAAGCGCATGTTAGGGTTCCTTTTTACTCATATCTCTGGTAAACGACCAATCTCCGTCAATCTTTAGAAAGTCCTTTGCAAGCAGTTGCTTTGGCCCGCATCCTGCGGCGACGATTGCCCTACCCTTCATCTAATTTTGTAAATATGTTATAAATAGTGCGGTTTCAGTTTTGTAGGTGAGTTTTTTCGGGGTGATGGACGGCGCAGCTAACAGTCAACGGCGCGAACGGAAAGATGGCGACGCATGGGTTTGTGACCATTGAAAGGTCGCGGTAGGGCCGATGGTTACCCATCGCCCCCGCACGGATCCGTACGTGCAGAATTACTGCATACGGCTCTTACCAAAGGTGTTGACGCGAAACCGCTCAGTCGGGTGGGAATGGACGATTCGGCACGGCGGCAGGTATTTCCGAAGCAGCCGTTGGAAGCGCGACCACGGCATGCGCCTGCGCTGACTTAGGCGTAGCAATGCGTGACGCCACGCACGACTGACTTCCTGAAGAAATCCAGCCAGTCGCCGCATGTTGTCAGGCACCGCATGGTAATTCAAATACCCCTGCAGCACTCGCCGCAGCCACCGACCTACCACGGGCACGGGTTCATGCCGACGTCGCGTTAGCGTTTCCCGAATTGCCACCAGCGTCGCACGCATCCGCTTCTTCACCGTCAACCGGACGATTTTGAAGTCGCCATTACTGCGTCGCTTGCTACAGCAGTGCGTG
The DNA here is from genome assembly GCF_001189365.1 of Candidatus Burkholderia verschuerenii. Taxonomy (GTDB): domain Bacteria; phylum Pseudomonadota; class Gammaproteobacteria; order Burkholderiales; family Burkholderiaceae; genus Caballeronia; species Caballeronia verschuerenii. Next base: position 2,415 of record NZ_LFJJ01000294.1, read on the forward strand.
AAGCCCAGAAAGTCAAATGTCTTCGGCTTTCGGATTCCACGTTCCCGGCATTGCTGCGCGGCGAATCGCCAGAAGCGAATCAGCCGCGTTTTGTCCGGGTGAAGCTCCAGTCCGAACTGGGCCAGCCGTTCCCGCATTGCGGCCAGGAATCGTCGTGCCTCACCCTCGTACTGAAACCCCAGCACTCTGTCGTCGGCGTAGCGAACGATGATCACGTCGCCTGCGGCATGTTGGGTACGCCATTGCTGAGCCCACTGATCCAGTGCGTAATGCAGGTAGATATTGGCGAGCAACGGTGAGATCACAGACCCTTGAGGTGTACCCCGCGTCAGTGCTATGCGGCGTCCATCCTCGATGGTGCCTGCCTTCAGCCATTTATCGATCAGGCGGATTATCCGTCGGTCGGCAATCCGGTGAGACAGGAAACGGAGCATCCACTCGTGGTCGATTTCATCGAAGAACGAGCGAATGTCCGCGTCCAGAATCCAGTTCACCCTACGACTTACAATCCCGATCGACAAGGCATCAAGCGCGTCATGCTGACCGCGTCCTTGCCTGAATCCATATGAGAAGCCGAGAAAGTCCTGCTCGTAGATCGCGCTCAGTACTGTTGATACGGCCTGCTGCACGATCTTGTCTTCCAGCGCTGCAATCCCCAGCGGACGCAGCCTTCCGTCCGCCTTCGGTATGTAGACCCGCCTGGACGGTTGCGCACGGTAAGCCCCGGACTGTATTTCCCGGTGCAGATCATGCACGCGCCCATAAAGGTGCTTCTCATAGTCGCGCCACGTCACGCCGTCCATCCCGGCCGCCGCCTGCTTGCGCAGAGCATGGAAGCTCTCCACCAGTAGCGACGGTGTGACGTGATGCAACAGTGCCGTGAAACGCAACTTCCGGTTCCGCCTTGCGGCTTCCCGTACGCCTTTGAGTCCCATCGACGCGCATTTATCCCGGCTCTGTGTCCGGCACGCGGGTTCCCGTCGGCGTTCCCTCTGGTTACACCCCTTCCCTCCATTACCTCAGCCGGATCATCTCCTTTGTTCGGCAACTTCTCCGGTAGTATGGGTGTATCCGATTTCTCATCGGCGTCGATGACTGGCTTGCGGTCATTGACCTTCCCAGTCCCGTCCGGCCCGACCGCGCCGGACACCGATGAGATCTCGCTGCTTCCGTATGAAAGACTTCCCGACATGCGCAGGGTCTCCGACCGCGCGAGATCAGCACACGACTTGCGATTGACGCCGTGTGCCATGTTGCCTTCCGCTTCGCTTAACAGCGTCGGCATCCCGGAGTAATTATTTCGCGGCTCAATGTCTGGCCTGTCGGTTTCCCCTGTCAACGCTTCGACGTGCACTTCGCAGTGCACGCCGCATGACTCGGGGCCAGAGTGACTCGCCACATCTTCTCCGTATTGAACTTTCATCAACTATCTTTCATCGGCTTTGCAGCCGCACTAAGCGCGCAGAAATGGGCACCTAGTGTTCCGTCCCAGAAATAACTTTATATAAATCCAACATGTTCTATGATCGACTTATGGTGTGCGGGAGACGATCGTGGGACGTAAGGGAATCGAGGTTCTCGTGTCCAATCTGGAGCGAG
>NZ_LFJJ01000295.1 GCF_001189365.1 Candidatus Burkholderia verschuerenii
TGCTCGGCCCGCTTGGGTACGTGTCGCCGGCGGAGGCAGAGGAAGCGTACAATCGGAATCCGGTGCTTTCCGCTCGCGCGGCGTAGCGCCAAACTCGGCGGTCTCCGACAAAGCCGGGGCGGTTCAGGTAGCCGTCTTCAACCGGATTTGCCAAACGAACGGTCCGGCTGGCGGCCTGTATTCGGCCGAGACCAACAAAGTTCTCGTGGCCGAGGTCGGCACGCCCGTGTCCCAGAGCGCGGTGCAGAACGCGCTACTGCTTCTCACGGACGCGAACCTTGTGATTGCAGTGGGTAATGGGAAGTACGACGCGACAGATCCGTTCGTCAAGACTGCATGGCGAGAGTCGCGTGGACTCGCGGCGGCGATGGGTATCGATAGCGCGCCGCCGGTTCGTAGAAGAGGGACGCGTCGCGGGCAATCGTAGCGCTTGAATCGCGTGACGCAGGCGAGATTAGCCTCTCTTTCGTGCAGCCAAGCCACTTGCATGACGTTGCTCGCTCGAATCCGCCCGCTTCCCCGCCTGCCTATCGATCAACCGAGGCCCATGATCGCGCGCAACCGAAAGCGCAGAGTGAAAGCAAACGGCCCCGATGATCAGCAAACACCAGGACCTCAATGTTCTTCTGGTCATCATTTCGGAGTCGCCGCCGATTGGGCGATGCCTGCTGCGTCCGTCGTAGTCGACACACCACCGTAAGCCGCATTCTCACCATATCGCGCGGCGACTTTCGCCTCGGCCGTCTGTAAAGCCTGAGGATAGTTTTCATCGCGAACGGCCGGGTTATAGCCGACCGATTCCAACTGAACGAGTTCGGCGCGCACTTGCGCGCGCGTCACATGCGATGTCGCAGATTGCGCAAAAGCCGCAAACGGCATGAACGATGCCGCGAGCAACGCAGCGCTGATCATTCTCTTCATGGTTCGATCCTCATGGATGGCGCGTCGATGTCCTCGAACACCGCACGCTGTTGACGTGAGGATATTCTGCGAGTTCGACGTCGCCGCCATGCTGACGGGATCGTTACAAGTTTGATAACTTTCGCAATCAAACGGCTTCCGTCGCCGGAAACGTCAGGAAGAAGCGCGTGCTGCGCTCGTCGCTCTCGGCGCGAGCGCGTCCGCGATGCAGTTCCATGATGGTCCGCACGATGGCGAGTCCCAGTCCGGCAGAACCGGTGGCGCTTGCCGCGCCGCCGCGCGACGGGTCACCGCGATAGAAGCGGTCGAAGATCCGATCGAGCATCGCAGGGTCGATCCGTGTGCCTTCGTTTTCGACGCACACCGAGACATCCTGATCGCTCGACGTGACCGACATGGTGATCGTCTTGCCCCGCGTCGTGTAGCGCATCGCGTTGGCAAGCAGATTGCTCACGGCTCGCCGGAATAGTTCGATGTTGGCCGTCACGACGCCTGTTCCCCGCACGACGATTTCAACACCCGCTTCATCCGCCAGACCTTCGAAATACTCGGCGATGCGCTGCAATTCCAGGTCGACGTGGAAGTCTTTCATCTGCCGCGCAAACTGAGGATGTTCGGCTCGCGCAAGAAAGATCACGTTCTCGATCATGCGCGAAAGCCGGTCGCATTCCTCCAGATTGGACGCCAGCACCGATTGATATTCGTCCGGCGTGCGTGGACGCGCAAGCACGACTTCGGTCGCGCCGCGCATGTTCGCGAGCGGCGTGCGCATGTCGTGAGCGAGATCGGCCGTGAATTGCGACATACGCTGGAAGCTGCGTTCGAGGCCCGCGAGCATGTCGTTCAGCGAACCGATGAGCGGTTCGAGTTCGGAGGGAACACGGTTCATGACGATTCGCGTATCGAGTCGGTCGGAGGTCACTTCCCCCGCGCTTTCAGCGAGCGTTCGCAGCGGCACCAGCGCGCGTCGAACGAGAAAGAAGCCCATTGCGAAGGCGAGCAGCACACCGACGACACCCGCGAGATGCAGTCTGTCGCGATAGCGATCCAGCAACAGCCAGCGATCGCGCATGTCGCGCAGGACGACGATCGTCGCAAGCGATCCGTCGGTCAATCTGGCGTGAACTGCGAGCAGACGAATCGGGTCGCCGTCACTTTCGTTGGTCGCCGTGATCCACTTGTCGGTGATCTGCGCGTCTGCCGGGACGACCGCGGCGGGCAGCTTGATCTGCGCCAGCAGCGCATCGACGTTGTGCCGGATCAGCATGCGGCCAGTGTTGTCCGCGATTTCGAGCGACAACGCCTGACTTTTCCGAGCACCTGGCTCCTGAGTCTTTCCTGAAATCGTTGATGTCCGAATAATTGACTAACTCGTTGGTTAGCCTGCGCGTGTGGCGTGCCGCGAGCACGATGTCGAGATCGTCCTGAACCGTGACCTGACGTTCGAGTACGAGATAGACATAACTGCCGACTATGCCGAACACCGCGAGCGTGGTCGCGGCGAAGGCAATGGCAAGCGTGGTGGTAAGCGAGCGGGCGCGCATCAGTCCTCATGCGGCGCGTTGATCACGTAGCCCACACCGCGCACCGTTTCGATCATCTTCGCGTCGAAATCGTCGTCGATCTTCGCACGCAGGCGGCGTATGGCGACTTCGACGACATTGGTGTCGCTGTCGAAGTTCATATCCCATACATACGATGCAATCTGCGTACGGCTCAGCACTTCGCCGTGCCGCCGCGCAAGCAACTGGAGCAATGCGAATTCGCGTGGCGTCAGATCGATTCGACGTCCCGCCCGGCGCACCTTGCGACGCGTCACGTCGATCTCCAGATCGCCCACTTGTATGAGGTCGGTGTCGCGCGGAGGTCCGCGCCGCGCGAACGAACGAACCCGCGCAAGAAGTTCGACGAACGCGAAGGGCTTGACCAGATAATCGTCCGCACCGAGTTCGAGTCCATGAACCCGGTCCGCGATATCGTCGCGCGCCGTCAGGAAGAGAACGGGCGTGGATTTCGTTTCCCGAAGATGACGGATAACGGTCCAGCCGTCCATCGACGGAAGCATCACGTCGAGCACGATGACGTCGTAATTTTCCTCTTTGGCAAGAATCAATCCCTCCGCGCCGTCACCGACGACATCGACGGAATAACCCGCTTCCTCCAGCCCTTTTTTTAAGTAAGCGCCAGCCTTCAGTTCGTCCTCAACGATCAACACGCGCATGCCTAGACCTCTTTGAGAGCGATCCAAAGCCTAGATTTTACGCATTTTGCTTGGGCCCGTAATTACAATTTCGTTATCTCCGCTTTGCTGCAAACGCTGACGGATCGATCGGGATATTCGGGCCAAAGGGTAAGTGTCCAGCCGACGCCGCGTACGTTCTTGATCGTCGAGTTGCCAAGTTTCTTTCTTAGCGAATGAATCAGGATTTCCACCACGTTACTATTCATTTGCTCATCCGAGCCATAAACCGCCTGTTCGATTCGTTGCTTCGAAACGATAACGCTGGGGTCCGCCATGAGCGCGTCTAGCACCGCATATTCGCGAGTGGTCAGGCTCGCAGTCAACGTTCGGTTGAATACGGCCTGCGCTTCGCGATACAGCCACGACCGATAACGTTCTTCGATCGCATCGGAGCGAAGTGCGCGGCGTCGAATCACTGCCTTGATACGTGCCTCGAGTTCTTCGCTACGAAAAGGGCGCTGGAGGCAATCGTCAGCGCCGGCATCGAGCCATTTGATGCACTGACTCGCTGGCCCGCGTGGCGACAGAACGATCACCGTGATGCCGTCGCTCTGTCGACGAATTGCGCTTATCAGATCGAAAATATCGAGTTCATGATCGCCGGCCTTTAGCAAGACCGCGTCGTATTGGCTTAGCAGTTTGCTTTCGTCGGGACGCGCCGTATCCAGTTCCAGGTTATCGAAGAACAACGGCTCGTGGGCGTACTCGCTAGGCTCTGTTCACATTTGAAGAAATGTGTTTACATCTCATCTTTTGCGTAAGCGATCAAGATGAGTCGAATGTTGCTGACCGATGAGATATGGGGACGACTGGAGTCCATTGTTCCGGGTAAG
>NZ_LFJJ01000296.1 GCF_001189365.1 Candidatus Burkholderia verschuerenii
CGCTGCTGCATAGCGGCCGCGCGGCGTTCGGCGCTGCGGGCTACGCCCTTCGCGCCGCACGTCGCACAGAAGGATCAACTGAAACCACCGGCATCTGATTTCTGCACAACTTGACGCACACAACTCCCCAAACCCGCCCTACCTCGAAGAAGAAGAAAGAAACCCATGAAAATCCTGTTCTACGAGACCACCCCCGACATCGCCCAATGGCTCCGCGGCCTAAACCGCGAACTCTCCCAAGCCGACATCCGCGTCTGGCAACAAGGCGACACCCATCCCGCCGACTATGCGATCGTCTGGATGCCCCCTCCGGAGCTCTTCAAAAATCGCCAAGACCTGAAGGCAATCTTCAACCTGGGCGCAGGCGTCGACGCCATCCTCGACGTCGAACGAAAACACCCCGGCATGCTGCCGCCCAGCGCAAAGCTAGTGCGCCTCGAAGACTCCGGCATGGCGCAACAGATGATCGAATACGCGACCTATTGGGTCCTGCGCTACCTCCGCCGACTCGACGAATACGACGCGCAACAACGCGAAGGCCGCTGGCAAAAACTCCCGCAACACGCGCGCGCGGACTTCACCGTCGGCGTGCTCGGATTAGGCGTGTTAGGCAGCGAAATCGCGAAGGCGCTGCTCGAACTGGGCGTGCCCGTCCGAGGCTACGCACGCACGAAAAAAGCGATCGAAGGCGTCACGATCCACGCAGGCAAGCATCAACTCGATGCCTTCCTCGACGGCGTGAAAGTGCTGATCAACCTGCTGCCGCATACGCCCGACACGGAAGGCATCCTCGATGCACGCGTCTTCGGCCAACTCGCCCACGGCGCGTATCTCGTGAACATCGCGCGCGGCGCGCATCTGGTCGATGACGATCTGCTCGCCGCACTCGACAGCGGCCAGATCGCCGGCGCGACGCTCGATGTTTTCCGCACCGAGCCGCTGCCGCCCGATCACCCGTTCTGGACGCATCCGCGCGTAAGCGTCACGCCGCATATCTCGGCGGAAACGCTACGCGAGGAAAGCATCGTGCAGATCGCGCGCAAGATCGAAGCGTTGGAGCGCGGCGAGCCGATCGGCGGCATCGTCGATGTCGCGCGCGGATATTGAGTCGATCCGCCATCCGAATCGATACGGCCCGCGCAACGGCCCGAACGTCGCGCACCGGCGCCCAAACCGATTTGCCACGACAATATCCAGACTTTCGGCAAAATGACCGGCGAGCATTCGTCTGTTCAAGGAGACAAACACCATGATGACCCCCAGGAAGGTAAAAATCGTCGAAGTCGCGCCGCGCGACGGCTTGCAGAACGAGAAGGAATTCGTCCCGACCGAAACCAAGATCGCGCTGGTCGACCGCCTCGCGCACGCGGGCATCGAAAATGTCGAATCGACCTCGTTCGTCTCGCCGAAATGGGTGCCGCAGATGTCCGACGCCGCCGCCGTGCTGGCCGGTATCGAGCGTCGTCCGGGCACGATCTACTCGGTACTCACGCCGAACATGCGCGGCTTCGAAGGCGCACTGGAAGCGCGCGCCGATGAAATCGTGATCTTCGGCGCGGCCAGCGAAGCGTTCTCGCAGAAGAACATCAATTGCAGCATCGCGGAAAGCATCGCGCGTTTCGAGCCGGTCGCGAAAGCCACCAAGGACGCGGGCTTGCGCCTGCGCGGCTCCATTTCGTGCGCGCTCGGCTGCCCGTATCAGGGCAAAGTCGCCATCGACGCGGTGGTCGACGTCGTCGAGCGAATGAAGGCGCTCGGCTGCGACGAAATCGATATCGCCGATACCATCGGCGTCGGCACGCCCGCGCGCACGCGCGAAGTGATGGCGGCCGCATCGAAGGCGTTTCCGCGCGAGCGGCTTTCGGGGCACTTCCACGACACCTACGGACAGGCCATCGGCAATATCTACGCCGCGCTGCTCGAAGGCATCGAGATCTATCATGCGTCGGTCGCGGGTCTCGGCGGTTGTCCGTACGCGAAGGGCGCGACCGGCAACGTCGCGACGGAAGATGTCGTCTATATGCTGAACGGCTTGGGCATCGAAACGGGCGTGGATCTGGATCAGCTCGTCGAGATCGGCGACTGGATTTCGCGCGCCATCGGCAAGCCGAGCGCATCGCGCGCGGGCCGCGCACTCATCGCGAAGAAAAACGCCGGCGTCGCGGCGTGCGTCTGAGCACTATCGAAGAACCAAGGAAACCGATGATCGATCAATTACCCGATTCCGCGCGCCGCGTCGCGCTGTTGCTCAAGGAGCGCGGCCATCCGCACGACGTCGTGATGCTGTCCGAAACCGGCAAGACCTCCGCCGAAGCCGCGGCGGGCCTCGGCTGCTCGATCGCGCAGATCGCCAAGTCGATCCTGTTTCGCCGCAAGTCGGACGACGCGCCCGTGCTGGTGATCGCGAGCGGCGCGAATCGCGTCGACGAAGCGAAGATCGCCGCGCGCGTCGGCGATCTGGCGCGCGCCGATGCCAAATTCGTGCGCGAGAAAACCGGCTACGCGATCGGCGGCGTCTGCCCGATCGGCCACGCGGTGAAGCCCGTCATGCTGATCGACGAAGACCTGCTCGCGCTCGACAGCCTGTGGGCGGCGGCGGGACATCCGCACGCGGTGTTCAATCTGTCGCCGCAGGAATTGATCGAGCTGACAGGTGCGCCGGTCGTCGACGTCGCGCTGCGCGAGACCGCCGCGTCATGAGCGGCGTGGCGTCGCCGTACGTCGACGTGTGCCGCATGAATCCGCAGACGGGTTTCTGCGACGGCTGTTTTCGCACGATCGACGAAATCGCCGCGTGGTCATCGTTGGACGACGACGCGAAGCGCGCCGTGCTCTCGCGCGTCGATAGTCGCCGGCAAGGCGCGCGCGTGGTGATGCTCGGCGAATCGTTCGAGGCGACGCTCGCGCTTTCGCCCGATTCGGTGCGGCATTTCGCGACGCTCGTCAACGACGGCAATCCGCTGCATCACGACGATGCCGTGGCGCGCGCGAGCCGTTTCGGCGGCCTGATCGCGTCCGGCACGCAACCGACCGCGCATCTGATGGCGATGCTCGCCACGCATTTCTCGCAGTACGCGCAGCCGCTCGGACTCGAATTCGGCATCCGCCTGACGCGCGCGGTCATGGCCGACGACGTGCTGACCATGCGCTGGCAGGTGATCGAAGCGAACTGGAAGGCGAGCCTCGGCGGCGATCTCGTCAAGCTCGAAGGCGGCGCGAGCAACGCGCGCGGCGACAACGTGATGAAGGCGACGGCGACCATCGTCGTGATGCCGAAAGAAACCACGCCGAACGAGCCACGCACATGACGCGTCTGCCCGCCTCGATGACCGTGTTCGAACGCGGCTGGCTGTCCTCGAACAACGTGCTGTTCGCCGACGCCGATCGCGCGACGCTGATCGACACCGGCTACTTCTCGCACGCGCCGCAGACGCTCGCGCTGGTCCGCAATGCGCTCGGCGCGCGTCCGCTCGATGTGATCGTCAACACGCATCTGCATTCGGATCATTGCGGCGGCAATGCGCTGCTTCAGCAAACCTACGCGTGCGACACGCTGATTCCCGTCAGCGAGGCGGCCGCCGTGCGCGACTGGAACGAAGACGCGCTGACGTTCCGCGCGACCGGCCAGCAGTGCGAGCGCTTCGCGTTCACGGGCACGCTCGAAAACGGCATGACGCTCGCGCTCGGCGGTTGCGTCTGGAACGTGCTCAGCGCGCCCGGTCACGATCCGCATTCGCTGATGCTGCATTGCCCGGAAACGCGCGTGCTCATCAGCGTGGACGCGTTGTGGGAAAACGGCTTTGGCGTAATCTTTCCGGAACTAGGTCCTGTTCACATTTAAGAGCGGCCCGAAGGCAGACACGATGGAGACAAAGGTGAGGTAGCTGTGGGCGAGTTTGTCATATCGAGTGGCGACGCGACGAAAATGCTTGATACGCTTAAAGAA
>NZ_LFJJ01000297.1 GCF_001189365.1 Candidatus Burkholderia verschuerenii
CTTCGATCGTCTTGGCATGCCTCGCCTCACATAACCTCAACTTCCCGAACCGCCCGGTGCGGACCCGCACGCCGGGTGGTGTGGCAGGGGACCGGCCAGCTTGCTGGCCGCCCCTATGCCGATCGCCGGTCGTCCGGGCGTCGCGCTTTCGTCCACGCGGGCCGCGGATTCGGGCGCCGAGGCCGTCCGGCAAGGCCCGGGAAACCTTGGGAATCGCCGGTTCATCCCCAATTAGGCAAAGCAATTGCTCTACAATCTTTTCTCCCAAGTCCGCGAGTAATCAATGGTTCCGCACCTAGTTACGGCGTTGAATGGCCCGCTGCTCGATCTCGAGCGGAAGATTCTCGAGGCCACGCCCGCTATCGAGCGATGGTTCCGGCTCGAATGGCAGGAGCACACGCCGCCGTTTTACTGTTCGGTCGATCTGCGCAACGCGGGGTTCAAGCTCGCGCCGGTCGACACCAATCTCTTCCCGGGCGGCTTCAACAATCTCCCGCAGGAAGTGCTGCCGCTCGCGGTGCAGGCGGCGATGGCGTCCATCGAAAAGATCTGCCCGGACGCGAAGAATCTGCTGGTCATTCCCGAGCGCCACACGCGCAACGCGTTTTATCTGGAGAACGTCGCGCGCCTCGCGCTGATCATGCGTCAGGCGGGGCTGAACGTCCGTTTCGGCACGCTCGATGAAAACATCCACGGTCCGGTGACCATCCCGCTCGCGGATGGCCAAAAGATCGTGCTGGAGCCGCTGGAGCGCTCGCCGCGCCGCCTCGGATTGAAGAACTTCGATCCGTGCTCGATTCTCCTGAACAACGATCTGTCCGCGGGCATTCCGCCGGTGCTGGAAAATCTGCACGAGCAGTACATCCTGCCGCCGCTGCACGCGGGCTGGGCCGTGCGCCGCAAATCGACGCATTTCTCTTGCTACGACGAAATCGCGAAGAAATTCGCCAAGATGGTCGAGATCGATCCGTGGATGGTGAATCCGTACTTCGCGCATGTGGAAGGCGTGGACTACGAAGCGCGCACGGGCGAAGAAGCGCTGACCGAAGCCATCGACGGCGTGCTGAAGAAGATCGCGAAGAAGTATCGCGAGTACGGCATCAGCGAGAAGCCGTATGTCGTCATCAAGGCCGATGCCGGCACTTACGGCAAGGGCGTGATGACCGTGCACGACGCCAGCGAAGTCGCCGCGCTGACCGAACGCGAACGCGCGAAGATGAACGACACGAAGGAAGGCCTGCAAGTGCACGACGTGATCGTGCAGGAAGGCGTGCATACCTTCGAGCGCGTGGAAAACGCGGTGGCGGAACCGGTCGTGTACATGATCGACCGCTATGTGGTCGGCGGTTTTTATCGCGTGCACGACTCGCGCGAGCGCGACGACAACCTCAATGTTCCCGGCATGCATTTCGTACCGCTCGGCTTCGAGCACACCGCGCTACCCGACGCCCACGCGAAGCCCGGCGCGGCGCCGCCGAACCGTTTCTACATGTACGGCGTGGTGGCGCGTCTCGGGTTGCTGGCCGCATCGGTCGAACTCGAACGGACGGACCCGGAAGCCATTCAGGTGTAAAAAGTAGAAGCGCGCAGGTTGCGGTAAGCGCGCATGCTGCCGTGTCGCGCGCGCCGAATACAACGCACCAAGCGAATCCCCATGGACATTCTCTTCATCGCCGACCCGCTGGATCATTTCAAGATCTACAAGGACACGACTTACTCGATGATGGCCGAAGCCTTCCGGCGCGGCCACACCGTCTACGCCTGCGAGCCGCAGCATCTCGCGTGGACGGGCACGTCGGTGGACGCGAGCGCGTGGCGTATTTCGATCGTCGGCGATCTGGCGAATAGCGACCGCTCGCCGTGGTACACAGCGGAGCAGGCCGAATACATACCGCTCACGCGCTTCTCCGCCGTGCTGATGCGCAAGGATCCGCCGTTCGACATGGAATACGTCAACTCGACGTGGCTGCTCGAGATCGCGGAGCGCGCGGGCGCGAAGGTGTTCAACAAGCCGCAGGCGATCCGCGATCATTCGGAGAAGCTCGCCATCGCCGAGTGGCCGGAATATGTCGCGCCGACGCTCGTCACGCGCGATGTCGCGCGTCTGCGCGCCTTCCACGCCGAACACGGCGACGTCATCCTGAAGCCGCTCGACGGCATGGGCGGCATGGGCGTGTTCCGCGTGAAGGCGGACGGCATGAACCTCGGTTCGATCGTCGAAATGTTGAGCGAGAACGGCGCGCGCTCGGTGATGGCGCAGAAGTTCATCCCGCAGATCACGGACGGCGACAAGCGCATTCTGCTGATCGGCGGTCAGCCGGTGCCGTATTCGCTCGCGCGTATTCCGCAGGGCAACGAAGTGCGCGGCAATCTCGCGGCAGGCGGATTGGGACGCGCGCAGCCGCTGTCGGCGCGCGATCGCGAAATCGCGGAAAAGCTCGGGCCGGTGCTGCAGGCGCGCGGTCTGCTGCTGGTCGGACTGGATGCGATCGGCGACTATCTCACCGAAGTGAACGTGACGAGCCCGACGTGCTTCCGCGAAATCATGGATCAGACCGGTTTCGATGTCGCCGGCATGTTTATCGATGCGCTGGAGCGCGCGGCGGGCTGAACGCGCTGAATTGCTGCATGGCGGAAAACGCCGCGACGCGCGCCGACCGGTCGCGGCAAGGACTGTTACAATTGGTTTCGCGTGCCGTCGAAAAACGGGGCGCGATGAGCCGATCGATCCCGCTTTGGCGCACCGCGAGCAGGCATTTTAACGCCGGATTAAGAAACCGGGCGCAAGCTGAAGTCAAGGTTGGCCGAAGGTCGCAGGCAGGCGTCCGTCAGGCGGTTGAATATCGCCGCGGTGCGTCCATCTAAGACCTGAAACCCGCGACGCTCGCGCGTTTTCGAGCGATCTCTGTGACGTTTTACGTCTTGAAGAGGCAGCAATCCTGACATGGCCGGCATTCTGATCATCGCGCATGCACCGTTCGCCACCGCGCTACGTGACTGCATCGCACATATTTACGGCGGCTTGCCCGCCCGCATCGGCGCTATCGACGTGAAGCCCGATTGCGATCCCGTCGAAGTTCGCGCCTTCGCGCGCTCAGAAATCGACCGTCTGAGGGAAGAGAACGGCGCCATCGTGCTGACCGACGTGTTCGGCGCGACGCCCGCGAATATCGCGGCGAGCCTGCGCGAGACGGACGTGCGGGTGCTCGCCGGCTGCAATCTGCCGATGCTCGTGCGCGCGGTCTGCTACCGCACCACGCCGCTCGACACCCTCACCGACAAGATTCTGCAAGGCGGCACGAAGGCGATCCAGGAACTCGATGCGTCCACGCCGCTCAATCCGTGCGCACTGGCCGCGAAAGCGGCGAGCGGCGCGGCGTGCGCGCCCGTCGCCTGCGCCCGCCCGAGGATCGCGTACCCGCGAAAGCCGCTAGCCACTGACGCCGATCATCATTCAAACTAGCGTTTCGGAGCATCATGCTGCAACAGGAAACAACGATCGTAAATAAGCTGGGGCTCCACGCACGGGCATCCGCGAAGCTCACGCAACTGGCGGGCAATTTTCAGAGCAATATCTGGATGAGCCGCAACGGCCGCCGGATCAACGCAAAAAGCATCATGGGCGTGATGATGCTGGCGGCGGGCATCGGCAGCACGGTGACCATCGAGACCGAAGGTTCCGACGAAGCCGAAGCCATGCAGGCGATTCTCGCGCTGATCGCCGACAAGTTCGGCGAAGGGCAGTAAGCGCTTTAGCTGGTCATCGACAGCCTGTGAAAGCCGCGTTTCGACGTGGCCTTTTTGTGCGCCCAGCATGGGCGCACTCTTGCGGGTGCAAGTCGCGCGGCAAGTTGACCACAGCGAGCGAAGTGAAGCGCAACTGCGGAAGGGCGACCGACCGTGGGGAGGAAGCGTGGAGCG
>NZ_LFJJ01000298.1 GCF_001189365.1 Candidatus Burkholderia verschuerenii
CATCGGCGAAGTTCCAAACTCCCAGGAAACCATTCAGATCAATATTGCTTCTGGGAGTTCTGGGAAACACGATCTTCCGGCGGCCCCTTGCCACCCTTGACTTCGACTAATTCTGAAGGGCCGACTACTGACGACTTGTGTGACCACCGCACTGCCTTCGTGTGCGACTTCTGACGCGTTGGCGGACAACGCGCTGGCGTGCTGCGCATTGTCAGCGTTTTGCTTCACAGTGGAAGTCAATTCCTCCATGCTGGCTGCTGTTTCCTGCAACGATGCGGACTGCTGCTCCGTTCGCGATGAGAGATCGACGTTGCCTGAAGCGATCTCGGCCGAGCCGGTTGTAATGCTATCTGCCGCCGTGCGAACTTGGCCAATCAGTCCAACGAGGCTGGTCTGCATGTGACTCATCGAGGCGAGGACGCTACCCGCCGGCGCAACGTTCGCATGAGCAACCGGACTCAAATCCCCTGCCGCAATCCGTTGCGCAACAATCCCCAGTGCGTCCGGCTCTGCACCGAGCGCACGCAATAAACTGCGTGTGATCAGAATACCTGCGACGACCGCGAGCAACACGGAACCCAGGCAAATGGCAATCGATACATTGCGTTGCTCGGCATACCGCGCTTCTGAATCCCGTACCAATTCGACTTCGCTGCTGTTCGTGTAGTCCGCATAGCCGTCGGTTGCCTTGATCAGCGCGGCCAAAAGCGGGCGGCACTCGTCGTTGATCGCTCTGACTGCTTGCTCCCGCTTGCCCTGACTGGCGAGGCTCACGATGGTGTTGGCGACCGGCGTGTATTTCGCTTCAATCTGGTTGATCTCGCTGAGGAGTGCTCGCGCCCGATCCGTGGTGCCCGTGGCAGACCCGATCATCTCGTTGAGTTTGCGCAGCGACTGTTCGACATCTCGCTGCGCTTGCGCTTCGGCGGCCTTCTCCGATTCGAAATCGCTTGGCGCGGTGACTAGGGCCATGTTGCGCGCAGCGATCGCACGACGATCGACCGCAATGCGCACGTTGACCGCCATGTCGGCACGCGCGCTGACTCCGGAGATATGATCGTTGGCGTCGCTCAATGCCTTGAGCGAAAGGCCGGAGACGAGCATCACGATGGCCGCGAGCAGGCCGAAAGACCACGAAAGCTTAGCCTTCACTGACAAGTGGGCGATGTGCATAGCAATACTAGAACGAGTAGGAAAAAGGCGTGGCGATCCACGTATACCCGAACGGTCACCACCAATGAATGTTGGAGCGAGACCGACGTCAGTAGCATTACGGCCGTTTGTTATGTGACTGTAGGGTGACGCGCATAATAAATAACTATCGATTCTGTAGTCGATGCGTCAGGCAAGAGCAATATCGAAGGTCCGATCGGGTTGTGGTGTTGCGCAAAAATGCAAGCACCTTCAGGACAGGTAGGGTACGCACATGTAGTGCGATGCTGGATCCCAAACTAAGAATGAGAGGACCACACAACACAACTTACAACCGCACTCGCGATATGCGCTTCGATCGCAAAACCGCTGTAGCTGTGCGACAGAACATTGACGAGCTATTGCCGGTGTACGATCATACAATGGCCCCTTTTTTCCCTTCAGTTATTAACTACGCGACGAGCTATGGCAATTGGCTTTGAAACAGAGAACCTAGACGCCGCTGTTAATGCGGTCATTAGCGAGGCAGCGAGGCTTGGGCAGGCGGATCTTATCGATCAAACGGTACAACACGTCGATTTGCGAGACCGCGACCATGTCCGAGCTTATCTAAAGCGTCGGGTAGCGGCAGTGTACGCGCGCGCAAGAGCGTCTGAAGACGGCATACAACTCGCTCGTATTGAAGATATTGTGTATCGCGGAATTGGCTTTCTTTTCGAGTCGTACGACGATGCCCAGTCAAGTCCGCTACCCGAAAGCATAGTCGACGGTGACAAAATTCATCACTTGGCCATTTTCTGGGAAAACCTATCTCGTTAGAATTTACACGTTGGCGAAGACATCTTTGAAGCGTTTCGCGACGGAGATATCTCCAATTATCCTGGTGATCGAGACGCCAGCTCGCAAACGGACACCTGTCTATTGACAACTTGTTCCTGGCCTTATTGTTACAAAGTGGAATGTGCAGGAGCGCCCTTAATTAAACCTAAAGTGTGCCGTTATACAAGTTGAGATCCCTACTCAGGATGCCGCGGACTTGAATTTGGGAAACGCTGTCACCTGCAACTTAATAAAGAGAAACGCCGATGCTAAACACCACCAGCGAATACATGGAACAAGGCCGACGCCTGGCCGAAGCTCGCCGACTCTTTCTTGATCACGTGCTCGCCCAAGGACTCGGTACGACGGCAGAGCACAGGAAAGCAGCCACCTTGTTCTACCAGTTCATCCACAACGCCTTGCAGATGGAGCCGCCGACCACACATGAACTCGTGAGGATTTACGAACGTTTTGGTGAATCGGATCGAAGGACAGAACTCGCGGGGCTTTTCGATATCCGTGAGCTATCGATGCTTGTTCGCAAAAGCGACGAAATGGTTGAGTTCGCCATTTCCCGCAAGAAATTGAATCCCGGCATGACTCTCGAAGAACTTCGCGTGTTGCTGGCTGGCCACTAAAGGCCCAAGCTTGCCGGGCATTGTCCCGACGTCGTGACGGATGCCCAAGACGATCGTGACGTCAACGGTCGCCCTCCGCGCTGAAAACGAAGCCCCAGCTAAGAACGCCTCGGCCGGGGTTCTCGCACTCGACCATACCGCAGCGTATGCTGCTATCGCAGATGCGATAACCGGATTTAAATGCGTGCACGCTTCGCTGCTATCATTCGATCTCTTGACATTGCGCTAACGTGAGTATGATGGATAACGAAGCAAATCAATTGGATTAGCTGACGACTATCCCGCTCACAAGGTAACCTAATGACATTCCGCATTGACCTCACAGCGCCAACGACAAACTAGACAGGATCGACGACATTGCCGAAAGAATTGTCACCGACGTTGAGCACGGAGCAAACCCGAGTGGACTTCGTGTCGGAATACGCGGGCTTTTGCTCGCGGCCGCAGAAGAAGAGTTGAAGGAATCGCTCTTGGCTGACCGTGACTAGAATGAACGCCTGGGCCATGACACGTTGCAGCGCATTGACAGGGGTACATCCGACCATGCGATCGCGCGTGTGCTTAGAAACGTGCCCGCCGAACCGACCTTAATGCTCGATCAATGCCTAAAGTAAAACCGACCCTATCCCAGCGGCGTTTGATGGAACGCCTCGACCAAGGCTGGTCTATCAAGCATATTGGCTATGCGCTCGGCAAAAGCGTGACTGCCGTCAAAAGACAGATCACCCGTATCAACCGGCGCGTGCGAGAGGGCCACTATGCGCCCGCCCCGTTGCCGATCGAAGTTGCCGCGTCCGCGCCGCGCATTTATCTTGCTGGCTTTGACGTGTTCCGCATCAACGCCAAGGCGCACGGTGAAGAGCTTAAGCATCTATGTCGCGATCGCGGCTTTGTTGGTCTCTACCCACTCGAAGGGCACGTGCCCTCCGCGCTGGAACCTCAAGAGGCCGCGCGCTGGATCTACGCTACCAACATTGAACTTATTCGTTCCGTGGACTATGTCGTGGCCAATCTGGACGATTTTCGAGGATCGGGCGAGCCGGACTGCGGCACCGCGTTTGAGGTGGGGTTCGCTGTGGCGTTGGGAAAACCGGTGTGGACGTATCGGTCGAACGACGAGATGCTCATTCAACGCGTTGAGTCGACGTCGATCCCGGGCAGTGGCGCGGTATGCTCTCTTGGCTTCCTAGTCGAGGACTTCGGGCTGAGCGTCAATCTGATGCTCGC
>NZ_LFJJ01000299.1 GCF_001189365.1 Candidatus Burkholderia verschuerenii
TTACCCGGAACAATGGACTCCAGTCGTCCCCATATCTCATCGGTCAGCAACATTCGACTCATCTTGATCGCTTACGCAAAAGATGAGATGTAAACACATTTCTTCAAATGTGAACAGAGCCTAGTGACCGAAGTACACCGAGTTGCGATCCGACATGTTCAGGTTCGCACGCGGCGCACCCGAGCTCACCGTGCCGGACGTCGATGCGCCATAAGCCGTTGCCTTGATCGGCATTCACGCGCGCTTCGGCGGCCTGAATGTTCTTCGGATAGTCGACGCGATCCGACGACGGGTTGTAACCCGCCTTTTCCAGTTGAACCAGTTGACTGCGGACTTCCGAACGGGTCAGCGCACCGTTGTTGTCTTGTGCGAAAGCGAAGGTCGGAGCGGCCAGAGCCGAAGCGATAACGAGAGCGGGAACGAATGCCTTGATCATGATGAACCTCCAGTACTTTGTTTTTGGAATCGAAACCGAATTCGGGAATCGCTCAATTCTTTAAGCGGTTTCTGATTTCGTTTCGCTTGAAAACAGTGTAGGAGGCCCGCGACCTCGGGAAAACCCCGATTTGCACGAAACATAATTGTTCGGCTTGCAATGATGAATTCGGCGGGGTATTGGCTGGACCAGCCTGTTTGCCGGCCCGAGCGTTGCGCCTATCTAGTTGTTTTATTTGTATTTTTTAGAGCAACGACAACGCGGGAACAGCGCAAAAACGACGGTCCCCCGATTTCCCTCACTACCGCCAAGTAAGTCAATTGCCATCGTCGCGCCAGAATCGCGGATCAGAAGTGTCCGGTAAATTGATGGCGATCGCCGGGATGTGCCAGAGGTTGGCGACCGACGCCACCGCATCCCGCGACCAGGTTCGCCGATGCAGCAGCAAACACGGCTCCGATGGTTTCATCGTCAGCGCATCGCGGATTTCGGTTGCCGGCATCGACGCCTCGATGCGGTATTCGACCCGCTGCAACGGCGCGGCGACCATCAGATACTGATTCGGCGTAATCGTCGTGAAGTCCTGACGCGCGTATTCGGGCGCGAGCGCGGGATTGACGAAACGCTCTTCCATCTGCACCGGTTCGTCGTTCTCGAAGTGCAGCACGCGCGAATGAAACACCGGACTGCCCAGCGCAAGATGCATTTCCGCTTCCAGATGTTCATCGACGATCGACGCGCCGAGATGCAGCACCTGCGCGCGATACACATGGCCGCGCGCCGCGATCTCGTCGGAAATGCTGCGAATCTCGACCAGCGTCGACGCGTATTTCGGCTGCGCGACGAAGGTGCCCGCGCCCTGCACGCGCGTCAGCACCTGCTCGGAAGTCAGCTCGCGCAACGCCCGGTTCACGGTCATGCGCGCAACCTTGAACTCGCGCGCCAGCTCGTTTTCGGAGGGCACCTGATCGCTCTCCTTCCATTCGCCGCCGTGGATGCGTCGCAGAATGTAGTCCTTGATCTCCTGATACGCCGGCGTGCTCATGCGCGCGCATCCGCCGCTTCCGATGCGAACGCGAACGGGCTGTGCTCGGCAACGACGCCCGCCTGCACGAGCGAGGCGATCGCCGCGATATCCGGCGCGAAGTAGCGGTCGAGATCGTAATGCGGCACATGCGCGCGCAGCGTTTCCATGATCGCGGCGAGCGGCGCGCTGGTGCGATGCGGCGCGCGCAGATCGACGCCCTGCGCCGCCGCGAGCAACTCGATCGCGAGAATGTTCGCCGTGTTGCTAGCGATATCGCCGAGCTTGCGCGCGGCGAACGTCGCCATCGACACGTGATCTTCCTGATTCGCCGACGTCGGCAGCGAATCGACCGAGGCCGGATGCGCCAGCGTCTTGTTCTCCGATGCCAACGCAGCCGCCGTCACATGCGCGATCATGAAGCCGGAATTGACGCCGCCGTCGCGCACCAGGAACGGCGGCAGGCTGGACAGCGTCGCGTCGATCAAAAGCGCGATGCGGCGTTCGGCCAGCGCGCCGATTTCGGCGGCGGCGAGCGCGAGATTGTCGGCGGCGAAGGCCACCGGTTCCGCGTGGAAATTGCCGCCCGAGAGCACTTCGCCGGTATCCGGGAAGATCAGCGGATTGTCGGAAACCGCGTTCGATTCAATCAGCAGCACGTCGGCCGCGTGACGCATCTGGTCGAGACACGCGCCCATCACCTGCGGCTGACAGCGCAGGCTGTACGGATCCTGCACCTTCTCGCAATCGACGTGCGACAGATTGATGCCCGAACCCTTCAGCAGCGTGCGGTACGCGGCCGCCGCTTCGATCTGCCCGCGATGGCCGCGCAGCTCGTGGATGCGTGCATCGAACGGAACGACCGAGCCGGCGGCGGCATCGACGGACAGCGCGCCCGCCACCAGTCCGGTGCGGAACAGGTCTTCGATCGCGAACAGGTTGTACAAGGCGAGCGCCGCCGATGCCTGCGTGCCGTTGAGCAGCGCGAGCCCTTCCTTGGCCTGCAAGGTAAGCGGCGCGAGCCCGGCGACCGCGAGGCCATCGACGGCGCTGGCGCGTTCGCTGCGAATCGTCACTTCGCCGAGACCGAGCAGCACCGTCGACATATGCGCGAGCGGAGCGAGATCGCCGGACGCGCCGACCGAACCCTTGACCGGGATGATCGGCAGCACATCGGCGTTGAACAGCGTGATCAGCGCGTCGATGACCTCGCGGCGAATGTCGGAATGACCGCGCCCGAGGCTCGACAGCTTGAGCGCCATCAATAGCCGCACGACCGGACGGGACATCGGCTCGCCGACGCCCACCGCATGCGACAGCACGAGATTGCGCTGCAGCAATTCGAGCTGATCGGTGGGAATGTGCGTATTGGCGAGCCGCCCGAAACCCGTGTTGATGCCGTATGCCGGATGCCCTTTCGCGGCGATCTCGGCAACGGCGCGAGCGCTGGCGTCGATCGCGTCGAAGCTGGCGGGATCGAGACGAAGCGGGTCCGAGCCGCGCGCGATGCGGCGCAGTTGCGGCAGCGTGAGTTTGCCGGGCGTGAGCGTGATCATGATCGTTCCTGTCTATACAAGTCAGGCGTCAGTCTAAACGCGCGCACGTGCCGAAACAAGACAATCTAGGTGATTTTCCTAGATCGAGCCTTGTTGATGGAAACTTGTCTAGACAGCATCAGAGCATTTTTTCCATCACGCACTGGATGAACTTCTGGTCGCGCACGCTGACGTTGCGCGTCAACAGCGTGGTGAAACCGCACTTTTCGAAGAACGAATGCGCGGTAATGCTCGCGTACGTATGCAGCACGCGCAGGCGAGCCTCGCCGGCTTCCGCCTCGACGCGCGCGAGCAGCGACGTCGCCACGCCCTTGCGCGCGAAATCCGGATTGACGAACAGCATGTCGATTAGGCCGTTCGTGTGCAGATCGATAAAACCGGCGATCTTGTCGTCGGACATCGCCACCCAGGTCGGGCGGTTCATGCGGGCGATCGCCCATTCCTCGCGGTCGACTTGCGCCCACGACTCGATCTGCTTCGAGTTGTAATCGTCCGATGCGATCTCGCGCACGGCGCGCAGGAACACATCGATTACGCCGTCGAGATCGCTCGCCTGATAGGGCCTCACTTCGATGAGCGGAAACTCGCGCATTTCACCACCTTCGTCTGTTGCAATGGATCGGGATAGGGGCAGGCCTCGCGGCCCGACCCCTCTCACACCACCGTGCGTACGGGTCCGTACACGGCGGTTCGGATCAGTTGATCGGCGCTGGACCGACCGACGGCAGGCCCAGCGAACGGAAGTAACGATTGGACAACGCCTTGCTCAATGCCGGGCTGCA
>NZ_LFJJ01000300.1 GCF_001189365.1 Candidatus Burkholderia verschuerenii
GCTCAACGTCATGCCTCAACCTCTACTCGTGCGCTGCAGACCTGGCTGAGATGTGCGTTTACGTCTGCACCAGACTGCGTCGTCGGGTCCATTCCGGCAAATTCAATTTTGCAGGCCAGACTAATGAAAGTGTCCGAAATGCAGATGGCTTGCGCATTGCAGCATCGCTGCTGCGTTGCAGCGTCACACAAGGTTCATCGTCTGCGCGCTCAGGTTTCGCTCCACATGCGCAGCAGGTTGTGATAGCAGCCCACCAGCGTGCGCTTCGCGGCTTCGTCGCCGTTGGTGGCGTTCAGGCGCTGAATCGAATTGTCGAGATCGAACAGCAGCGAGCGCTGCGCATCGTCGCGCACGAGGCTTTGCGCCCAGAAAAAGCTCGACACGCGCGCGCCGCGCGTCACCGGCCGCACCTGATGCAGGCTCGACGCCGGATAGACGATCGCGTGTCCCGCGGGCAGCTTCACTTCCTGCACGCCGAAGGTGTCTTCGATGATTAGCTCGCCGCCGTCGTACTCTTCCGGGCGCGTCAGAAACAGCGTGATGGATACATCGGCGCGCACGCGTGCACCGTGACCGGGCACGATGCGAACCGCGCCGTCGACATGACTGCCGAAGTGCATGCCGCCTTCGTAGCGATTGAACAGCGGCGGATAGACGCGATTCGGCAACACCGCGCTGATGAACAGCGGATTCGTCTCCAGCGCGCCGACGATCAGATCGCCCAGTTCGCGCGCGATCGGCGAGCCTTCGGCGATCTGCTGGTTATTCTCGACGGGCGCGCCCTGATAGCCGGCGGTGGCGCGGCCGTCGACCCAGGCATCGCTCGCGTCGAGGCGGGCGCGCACGGCGGCGACGTCTTCAGGGCTCAGGACGTTGGGTATCGAGAGGATCATCGTTATTTCCTGCTTGGTTTGCTGCACCATGCGCGCGCCGCACCGACCGGCGATACGGCGCGCGTCAAACTCACATCAACGGAAGCGGTAGTTCAGCGTCGCGAGGAACGTGCGGCCGAGGCCCGGCACCGCGCGTCCGCCGTCCGACGGAATCAACGCATCGTAATAGCGCTTGTCCGTCAGGTTCAGCACGTTGAACTGGATGTCGTAACGCTTCTGATGATACGCGGCCATCGCGTCCCAGCGCACGTAGCCGCCCACTTCGACCAGATTGTTGTTGGCCGCGTAACGCGACGACACATACGACGGCCCGCCGCCGATCTGCCACGTCGGCGTGAAGTCATACGTCGTCCATAACGTCAGCATATGATGCGGCGTGTTGGCGAGCTGATTGCCGGTCGTGCCGTCGAACGCCTTCTGCACCGTGCCGTCCATATACGTGTAGCCGCCGAACATTTGCCATTGCTTGGTGATGTGACCGGCCACGCCGAGCTGATAACCGCGCACGCGCACATCGCCGTCGAGCGTGTATTCGCCGGTGGAAGTCTGCGTCCGCGCGTTGGTTTTTTCGATGTTGAACAGCGATTGCGTGACCGACAATCCGCCGTTGAGCAGATCCCACTTCGAGCCGATCTCATACGGCTTGTTGTGCTCGGGCGGCGTGTTCTGCTGGCCGCTCGTGAGCGTCAGCGCTTCCAGCGACGGGTTGAACGACGTGCCATACGACACGTAATACGACTGCCAGTCCGTCGGCTGCCACACCACGCCGGTGCGCACGCTGGTGAAGTAATTGGTCTGCGTCGCGTAGCCGGGCGCGTTGATCGAGTTATGAATCGACGCTTCGTAGCGATCCCAGCGCACGCCGCCGATCCACTTCCAGTGCTCGCCAATCGAAATCGTATCGTTCAAATACAGGCCGATGCCGTTCGCGCTCGATTCCGCGAGATTCGTCGCGCGCTCGACGACATTGGTCGGCCGCGGCGTGTAGGCCGGATCGGCCAGCGGCACGATCGCGATGGTGTTCGACGGCAGCCCCGGCGCGGTCGCGGTGAAGCTCTGGTTGCTGTAGGTCTCGTGACTCAGATCGACGCCGACCAGCATGTCGTGCTTGAGGAAGCCGGTCGCGAACTTGCCTTCGAAATCGGTCGTGTTGTAGACCGAGTGATCGTTGATGTTGCGATCCTTGCCCTGCAGACGCACGAACAGCGACGATAGCGGCAGCGTCGTGTAATTGCCGTTGCTGAGCGCCGTCGACGTGCCGAGCGGCCCGGTCAGCACGGCCGCCGCGTTGGTCGCGCGCGCCTCGGTGCTGTAGTGGCTGAACTGCGTCTGGTTGCGCAGCGTGAACATGTCGTTGAAACGATGCTCGACGCGCGCGTTGACGGTCTGCACGTCCTGAATCGTGCGGTCGTCGGTGAAGCCGTAGAAGGTCTTCGTATCGACCGGTGCGGGATGGCCGTTGAGCGGCGGAATGCCGTTGTCGGGCTGGTCGCGGTTGTGCTGGATCAGCGCGGACAGCGTGACCTGCGTCGGCGTGCCGATGCCGAATTTCACTTCCGGCGCGATGCCGTAATCCTTGTTGATCATCTCGTCGCGGCTCGAACCCAGCGACTGCCCGAACGCGTTGATGCGGAACGCCGAGGTATCCGTCAACGGCTGGTTGATGTCGACCGTCGAGCGGAAGCGGTCGTGCGTGCCCGCTTGCAGCGAGACATCGGCGCGCGGCTTCAGATTCGGCTGCTTGCTCACCTGATTGATGACGCCGCCCGTCGAGCCGCGTCCGAAGTACAGCGACGACGGACCGTACAGCACGTCGATCGATTCGAGGTTGAAGGTATCGCGATAGTACTGGCCGCGATCGCGGAAACCGTCGAGGTAGATATCCGTGCGCGCCGTGAAGCCGCGCAGGTTGATGTTGTTGCCGATCTGACCGCCTTCGGCCGCGCCGATCGTGACGCCGGGCACGTTGCGCAGCGCATCGGCGAAGGAACTGACGCCCTGCGATTGCAGCACGGCTTTCGGCACGACCGTGACCGCTTGCGGAATGTCGCGCAATGCGGCCGGCACTTTCGCGCCGACAGACGACACCTCGGGCTGGAAGTCTTGCGCGTCGGCGGTGCCGGTCACCTTGACGGCGGGCAGGGCGGTGGTATCGGGCTGGGCTTGCGGTGCGGCTTGCGATTCAGGCTGTGATGCAGCTTGTGATGCAGCAGGCGCGTTCGGCGCGGTCTGGGCATAGAGCGGCGCGGCCATAGGGACTGCGGCGATCGTTACCAGGGCCGCGGCGAGCGGCGTTTTCCTCAACATTGTCGTTTCCCCGATGCTTATGAGTGAACCGATCGGCAGCGAAGCGGGTTGTCGGCTGCCGTGGATGGCGGGCGGCGTCGGCGAGGATTTCCGGCGGTGGCGCCCATGCTTAGCGCCAGGCGTCGCGGCGGCCGTCATTGAACGAGGCTATTGCAGCGATAACATAAATGCGAATCAGTATCATTACATGAAACAGAAATATTTGGAAATTTGCGTAAAAACGGCAGGGTCTTTTTTCTGGCGTTCGTGACGTTTCAGCAACAAAAACGGAGTAAAAGATACTGCTTACGAAAAGCTTGGATTTGGCGCGAAAGGCCGTGGGATGGGCAAGTCGGGCGGAATCGCACGACGCGTCAGGCTTTCGGCGTGACGGAATCGTCGCGGATCGCGGACAAAAAGTGGCGGATGAGTTTTTCTTCGCGCCGATGCCCGGAAAGGCCGCGTAATGAGTCTGGCCTGCAAAATTGAATTTGCCGGAATGGACCCGACGACGCAGTCTGGTGCAGACGTAAACGCACATCTCAGCCAGGTCTGCAGCGCACGAGTAGAGGTTGAGGCATGACGTTGAGC
>NZ_LFJJ01000301.1 GCF_001189365.1 Candidatus Burkholderia verschuerenii
GCTCGATGTCGTCGGCGCCGGCTGACGATCGCTGCCGCCATCGACTGGAAATCCCACGCAACGTATTGACCCGATTGGGATTTTCGGAATATCATGTTAGGTTCTCGTTCTTGGTCCAGTCTCGGACCCCGCCCAGTCTCGAACTGCGGCTGGATTTCGTCTCTGAAAACCATCGGCGAGAGCATCGAAAGCGCGGTTTTTCACCGCTTTGCCCGGTCGAAATCGCGCTGATTTTTAATTTTTAGGATCAACTATGCCAACCATCAATCAACTGGTTCGCAAAGGCCGCACTTCGGAACATGCGAAGAGCAAGTCGCCGGCCCTGCAGGACTGCCCCCAGCGTCGCGGCGTGTGCACGCGTGTGTACACCACGACGCCGAAGAAGCCGAACTCGGCACTGCGTAAAGTTGCCAAGGTTCGTTTGACGAACGGCTTCGAAGTCATTTCGTACATCGGTGGTGAAGGCCACAACCTGCAGGAACACTCGGTCGTGCTGATTCGCGGCGGTCGTGTGAAGGACTTGCCGGGTGTGCGTTACCACATGGTTCGCGGCTCGCTGGATACCCAGGGCGTCAAGGATCGTAAGCAGGCTCGCTCGAAGTACGGCACGAAGCGTGCCAAGGCTGGCAAGTAATCTGCTGGCCGTCGTAGTCCGTAGTCGTTTTTGTTTCGAATCAGGTCGCCGCAAGGCGGTTTAGGCGGTAGTGCCGGAAATGCCGGTGCTATCGAGTAAGTGGTCACCCGGCCAAGCTGGTTAGTCGTGAGATGGATCGGGTTAGTTGGTGGCCGCGGAGCAGAGAATTGCTCCAACTGAAAAGGTAAAGGAAGAATCATGCCGCGTCGTCGCGAAGTCCCCAAGCGGGAAGTGTTGCCGGATCCGAAATTCGGCAACGTAGATGTAGCCAAGTTCATGAACGTGCTGATGCTCTCCGGCAAGAAGTCGGTTGCCGAGCGTATCGTGTACGGCGCTTTTGAACAGATCCAGACCAAGGGTGGCAAGGACCCGCTGGAAGCGTTCACGGTTGCGCTCAACAACGTGAAACCGGTGGTGGAAGTGAAGAGCCGTCGCGTTGGTGGTGCCAACTATCAGGTTCCGGTCGAAGTGCGTCCCTCGCGTCGTATGGCATTGGCGATGCGTTGGTTGCGCGAAGCCGCGAAGAAGCGCAGCGAAAAGTCGATGGCTCTGCGCCTGGCAGGTGAGCTCTCCGAAGCGGCTGAAGGCCGCGGCGGCGCGATGAAGAAGCGCGATGAAGTTCACCGCATGGCAGAGGCCAACAAGGCATTCTCGCACTTCCGTTTCTAAGCTCCCGCCCAGGGCATAACGAAAAAATCAGGGCGGGTGCGCTATTCCAGGCGCCTCGCCCGTTTGCGTTAGAACGCGCCGGCAACCGCTAGCGCGTTGACCGAAAAAGGATCCAAAGTGGCTCGCAAGACACCTATCGAGCGCTACCGCAATATCGGTATTAGCGCTCACATCGACGCCGGCAAAACGACGACGACCGAGCGCATCCTGTTCTACACGGGCGTGAACCACAAGATCGGTGAAGTTCACGACGGCGCAGCAACGATGGACTGGATGGAGCAGGAGCAGGAGCGCGGCATCACGATTACGTCGGCTGCTACGACTGCGTTCTGGAAGGGTATGGGCGGCAACTACCCCGAGCACCGCATCAACATCATCGACACCCCGGGTCACGTCGACTTCACGATCGAAGTGGAGCGCTCGATGCGCGTCCTCGACGGCGCGTGCATGGTCTACTGTGCAGTGGGCGGCGTGCAGCCGCAGTCGGAAACGGTGTGGCGTCAGGCGAACAAGTACAAGGTTCCCCGTCTCGTGTTCGTCAACAAGATGGACCGTACCGGCGCGAACTTCTTCAAGGTCTATGACCAGCTGAAGAACCGCCTGAAGGCGAACCCAGTTCCCGTCGTCGTGCCGATCGGCGCTGAAGAAAACTTCAAGGGCGTCGTCGACCTCCTGAAGATGAAGGCGATCATTTGGGACGAAGCCTCGCAAGGTACGAAGTTCGACTACGTCGACATCCCCGCAGAACTCGTTGACACGTGCAACGAATGGCGCGAAAAGATGATCGAGTCGGCTGCCGAAGCCAGCGAAGAGCTGATGGAAAAGTACCTCGGCGGCGAAGAGCTGACCGAAGCGGAAATCGTCAAGGCGATCCGTGACCGGACCATCGCGTGCGAAATCCAGCCGATGCTGTGTGGCACCGCGTTCAAGAACAAGGGCGTGCAGCGCATGCTCGACGCCGTGATCGACTTCCTGCCGTCGCCGATCGACATTCCGCCGGTTACCGGCGAACTGCAAAGCGGTGAAAAGGGTGAGCGTCGCGCATCGGACGACGAAAAGTTCTCGTCGCTGGCGTTCAAGATCATGACCGACCCGTTCGTCGGCCAGCTGATCTTCTTCCGTGTGTATTCGGGCGTCGTGAATTCGGGCGACACCGTGCTGAACGCGACCAAAGAGAAGAAGGAACGTCTCGGCCGTATTCTGCAGATGCACGCGAACCAGCGCGAAGAAATCAAGGAAGTGCGCGCGGGCGACATCGCCGCAGCCGTCGGCCTGAAGGAAGCGACCACGGGCGACACGTTGTGCGATCCGCAGCACCCGATCGTGCTCGAACGCATGATTTTCCCGGAGCCGGTGATTTCGCAGGCTGTCGAGCCGAAGACCAAGCCTGACCAGGAAAAGATGGGCCTGGCGCTGAATCGTCTGGCACAGGAAGACCCGTCGTTCCGCGTTCAAACGGACGAAGAGTCGGGCCAGACCATCATTTCGGGTATGGGCGAGCTCCACCTCGAAATTCTGGTCGACCGTATGCGTCGTGAATTCGGCGTGGAAGCGACCGTCGGCAAGCCGCAGGTGGCTTACCGCGAAACGATCCGCAGCACGGCAGCGGACGTCGACGGCAAGTTCGTCAAGCAGTCGGGTGGTCGCGGCCAGTACGGTCACGCGGTCATCACGCTCGAGCCGAACGAGCAGGGCAAGGGCTACGAGTTCCTGGACGAGATCAAGGGCGGTGTGATTCCTCGCGAATACATCCCGGCGGTCGACAAGGGTATCCAGGAAACGCTGAAGTCGGGCGTGCTCGCGGGCTTCCCGGTCGTGGACGTGAAGGTTCACCTGACCTTCGGTTCGTACCACGACGTGGACTCGAACGAAAACGCGTTCCGTATGGCCGGCTCGATGGCCTTCAAGGAAGCAATGCGCAAGGCAAGCCCGGTCATCCTCGAACCGATGATGGCCGTGGAAGTCGAAACGCCTGAAGATTACATGGGCAACGTGATGGGCGATTTGTCGGGCCGTCGCGGTATCGTCCAGGGCATGGAAGACATGGTTGGCGGCGGCAAGATCGTTCGCGCCGAAGTGCCGCTGTCGGAAATGTTCGGCTACTCGACCTCGCTGCGCTCGCTGACGCAAGGCCGTGCAACGTACAC
The DNA here is from genome assembly GCF_001189365.1 of Candidatus Burkholderia verschuerenii. Taxonomy (GTDB): domain Bacteria; phylum Pseudomonadota; class Gammaproteobacteria; order Burkholderiales; family Burkholderiaceae; genus Caballeronia; species Caballeronia verschuerenii. The sequence goes on from NZ_LFJJ01000301.1 coordinate 3,451, forward strand.
GATGGAGTTCAAGCACTACGCTGAAGCTCCGCGTAACGTCGCCGAGGCGATCATCAACGCCAAGGGCAAGTAATTCCAGTAACTCGGCAGGCCACAAGCTTTAACCGACAAACAAACTTTGAAAGAAGGTAATCATGGCAAAAGGTAAATTCGAGCGGACCAAGCCGCACGTGAACGTGGGCACGATCGGTCACGTTGACCACGGCAAGACCACGCTGACGGCAGCGATCACGACGGTGCTCACGCAGAAGTTCGGCGGCG
>NZ_LFJJ01000302.1 GCF_001189365.1 Candidatus Burkholderia verschuerenii
GTTCTCGCTCCAGATTGGACACGAGAACCTCGATTCCCTTACGTCCTACGATCGTCTCCCGCACACCATAAGTCGATCATAGAACATGTTGGATTTATGTAAAGTTATTTCTGGGACGGAACACTAGGTCGAACCTCGTTTCATCGTAACGGGGTGACGCATATGATTGGCGAGGGACAGATAAAGGTCGCGTCAAATGTAAGACTCCAGCGGAGCAGTTTTACTCGCTCGCTGTATAAGCAATCCTATGCATGCTCGCCTGGTCGACCCCCTTTAGTCGCTACTGCGACAAACCCAGCGAAAAGAGCGAACTGCTCTCGCTCAGTTGGCGTACTGAGAACATTTGCGATATTCATTGATGTCGCAAATGCTCATTACTTGAGCGGCCGGTTCCCGTTGAGTCGTTGGTAATGGTTAAATGACCCGCCCATCGCCGGATCGGAGACGAGATCGCGGCCGTTCTCGATGCGGCCCGCGAAGCGCCGGCGAAACGAGGACGCCGTGTTGGCAGTGACAGTGAAGTCGTACCAGTTGCCGCTATCGACCACCGGCCAGCTCAGTTCGCTGACGCCCTTGGCAGCGACGGTCGCGGTCCACGGTCCGTCCATACGATACGCCAGCGACGCCACCGTGAGCGTGCACGGCTGATTGCCGCGGTTATACAGCTTCACGCTCACCGACGACGCATCGCACGGCTAGCATACCTGGATCTCCGGATTCGACGCTGCCGTGACTTCCCTGAGACTGCCGGCGAACTCGCAATGATAGCCGTTCGGCCCGAGCACCCAAAAGTCGTAGCGACCCTGATCGGCGGCCGGCACAGTCCATGCGCCGGTGATTGACTTGCCCGCTTCGACCACATAGCGACGCGGCACCTGATCGAGATGGTTGCGGTCGTACACACGGAACACCGCACCCGCGCTCTTGCTGCTTCCGTTCGAGAATTCGAGCGATACCGCGCTCGCGTTCGCGTTCAGATACGCGGTCGTATGCAACTCGTATGGCAACGCGCGCGACGGACGCGATCCGATCGCGGCGGCGTCGGTTTTGGTGGTGCGGCCGGAGAGCGTGGGCAAACAAGTTTGCGCCGGATCGTGCGAATGACTTTGAACGCGGCTGCAACTCGGGCGAGTTGTTCAGATATGTCCTCGCCAAGCAGTTGCAATGTTTGCCCGCAGTCCGGGCAATTCGACTCCGGCTCGAGCAGATGATCCTCACGCGCGAGGTGCGCAGGCAGCGCTTGCCTAGAAACCGCTGCCTCCGGCGTTGCGACGGGAGCGGACATGTTTGCCCCTCGGGCCTGCGCACGCTGCACGTCTGCAACGCCGCGTCCGGCGGCCAAATCCTCGAGTTGAGTCTCGAGGGTCTCGATCTGCCGCTGCAACTGTTCGGATTTGCGGCCGAACTGCATGCGCCGAAGTTTGTCGATCTGTGCCTTGAGCTGCTCGACCTCGATATCGCGTTCGGCAAGCAGACTACGAGCCTCGACCAACAAGGCCTTCAGGAGATCGACATCGTCAGGAAGATCGGCGCCGTTCGACATGCACGGCAGTTTACGAGTGTTCCGCGCGGTTTACAAAATCGACAACGCGGCGGTGCCACGGGGCTGTCGCCAATCGATGCCCTCGAGAAGCATCGACAGTTGTGCTGAGGTCAGATGGACCTTCCCGCCCTCGGCCCTGGGCCAGATAAACCGGCCTCGCTCAAGACGCTTCGCAAGAAGCCAGATTCCATCCTCCGTCGCCCAGAGGATTTTTATGAGGTCGCCTCGGCGACCTCGGAAGATGTAGACGTTACCACCCAGTGGATTCTCTTCAAGCGCCGTTTGCACCTTTGCAGCCAGCCCCTGGAACCCACATCCCATGTCGGTTACGCCCGCAGCAATCCAGATGCGCGTGCCAGCCGGTAGCGAGATCATGATCGCAGGCTGCCCAACACGATACGAAGCATGTCGGCGTTAACCAAACCGTCTACCTTAACCACCACGCGGCCGACGCGGATCTCGATGGTGCCCGCAGGCGACTCGGGTTTGCTATCTAACGCTTGCGAATTCATTGGCGATGAGGCAACGGCCTGCGTCTGCACGTCACTCAGCAGTACGACTGGCATCAGGTCGACAGACGGAGCGTGCTGCTCGGCAAGGTATCGGCGCCGCCAGGTGTACAACATGTTCGCGTTGATGCCATTCTCACGGGCTAGTCTCGCGACCGAGACGCCCGGCTCACACGCTGCTGCCGCCAGCCGGTCCCGAAGCTCACGTGGGTAATTCGGACGGCCCGCTCGACTGCCCGACTTCTTCTCTGAGAACTCTGACAAAGTAGTGTCCATCAAATCGAATGAACCGACCCCCGAAGGTTGCACATCTCTTTGGGGAAGGTCTTGGCAAAATATACAGAGCAAGAGAAGCTCGCAGCCGTTGAGGATTATTGCGCTGGCCATCACGGGCTGAAGGTCGTCGCGCGACGTCTCGACATCAACGTGGAATCGCTACGCAGATGGGCTGCTCTTTACCGCGTACACGGCGCCGAAGGCGTCCAGAAGAAGCGCAGAGCTACCTACAGCTTAGAATTCAAGCTATTATCGGTTTTGCAACGCATGCGGGACGATGAACTGTCCTACCGCCAAGTTGCTGCCCTCTTTGATATCCGGAACTTCAACATCATTGGTAACTGGAAGCATGCATATGACGAAGGTGGTATGGCAGCCTTGTCGCCGTACTCTTCCGTGCGCTGCGTAAGAATGAAAAAGCAGTCGACAAATGAACCTCAGCCCAAGTCGCACGATAATAGCTCCCCCAGCCGCGAAGAGCTCCTGGCCGAACTGGATCATCTTCGAATGGAGAACGCATACCTAAAACAACTCGACGCCTTAGTTCAAGCGAAGAGGCAGAAAGCGCGGCAGTAAAGGCGCGCATCGCGCTCGAACTCAGGCAAGAATATTCGCTCTCTGGACTGCTGGAGGTGGCGGACCTCGCACGCAGTACCTTCTATTACCAGAAGAAGGCGCTGCAGCTTGGTGACAAGTATGCGAACGTGAAGGTCAGGATTCAATCGATCTTCGACGAGCACAAGGGGCGGTATGGCTATCGCCACATCACTGCGGTGATACGACACGAAGGCATTAGAATCAACCACAAGACGATCCAGCGCTTGATGGGCGAACTCGGACTTAAGTCGTACGTCCGGTTAAAGAAGTACTGTGCATACAGAGGCGAGGTGGGGCTTGCGGCACCTAATGTCCTCGAACGACGATTCGTTGCAAAGCGTCCGAACAACAAGTGGGTAACTGACGTGACCGAGTTCAATCTCGGTGGCGAGAAGCTATATCTCTCGCCAATTCTCGACCTATAGAACGCGGAGGTCGTCGCTTACGAGATCGCCCGACGGCCTCTGTTTGATATGGTTGGGACAATGCTAAAGAGAGCATTCGCGCGACTCGGGCCTAAGGACAAACCTATCCTTCACTCGGATCAGGGTTGGCAGTATCGAATGACGGTTGTGACGAGTCGCTTACACAGGCGGCGCTGAGACGATCTGCGGAGTTGGACCGTCTAGACTAGGCTCGCTCATCGGTGATTGAGCTAGGCTCTGTTCACATTTGAAGAAATGTGTTTACATCTCATCTTTTGCGTAAGCGATCAAGATGAGTCGAATGTTGCTGACCGATGAGATATGGGGACGACTGGAGTCCATTGTTCCGGGTAAG
>NZ_LFJJ01000303.1 GCF_001189365.1 Candidatus Burkholderia verschuerenii
CTCCACGCTTCCTCCCCACGGTCGGTCGCCCTTCCGCAGTTGCGCTTCACTTCGCTCGCTGTGGTCAACTTGCCGCGCGACTTGCACCCGCAAGAGTGCGCCCATGCTGGGCGCACAAAAAATGCCGGCATGAAAGCCGGCGTTCTCGCATCGAGAGCATCAAAAACGTCAGTGCGCGGTCTGCTCCGACATGCCGTTATGACGCAGCAAGGCGTCGATATCCGGCTCGCGGCCACGGAACGCCTTGAACGAATCCATCGCCGGGCGGCTGCCGCCCACTTCGAGAATCTCGCGGCGATAGCGCGTGCCCGTTTCCGCATTCAGCACGGAACCGTTGGCGGCTTTCGCGGCTTCTTCGAAGGCGGCGTAGGCATCGGCGGACAGCACTTCGGCCCACTTGTAGCTGTAGTAGCCCGCCGCATAACCGCCCGCGAAAATATGGCTGAAGGTGTTCGGCCAGCGCGAGAACGACACCTGCGGAATGACGTGGAACTTCTCGTTGATTTCGCGCGCGAGGTCGTTGACGTTCTGCGTCGCGTTCGACGGATCGTAGGACGTGTGCAGCACCATGTCGAACATCGAAAAGACGATCTGGCGCAGCGTGCCGACACCGCTCTGGAAGTTCTTCGCGGCGAGCATCTTGTCGAACAGTTCGCGCGGCAGCGGCTTGCCCGTTTCGACATGCGCGGACATGTCGGTCAGCACGTCCCACTCCCAGCAGAAATTCTCCATGAACTGCGACGGCAACTCGACCGCATCCCATTCCACGCCGTTGATGCCCGACACGCCCAACTCGTCGACGCGCGTCAGCATGTGATGCAGCCCGTGGCCGAACTCATGGAACAGCGTGATGACTTCGTCGTGCGTGAAGCAGGCGGGCTTGCCGCCGACCGGCGCGGAGAAGTTGCAGGTGAGATACGCGACCGGCGTCTGCACGCCGCCTTCGGTGCGCTTGTGACGCGAGCGGGCATCGTCCATCCATGCGCCGCCGCGCTTGCCTTCGCGCGCGTAGAGATCGAGATAGAACTGCGCGACCAGCGAGCCGTCCTTGTTCTCGACGCGGAAAAAGCGCACCTCGGGATTCCACACGGCGGCTTCGTCACGGTGGATCGACACGTTGAAAAGCGTCTCCGTGACCTTGAACAGGCCCTTGAGCACGGCTTCCTGCGGGAAGTACTGCTTCACTTCGTTTTCGGAGAAGGAATAGCGCTTCTGACGCAGCTTCTCCGCCGCGTATGCGATATCCCACGGCTGCAGTTCCGGCATGCCGAGTTCAGTCGCGGCGAACGCGCGCAGTTCCATCCAGTCGTTCTCACCGTAGGAACGCGCGCGCTTGGCCAGGTCTTCGAGAAACGCGATGACCTGCGCGGGCGATTCCGCCATCTTCGGCGCAAGCGACACTTCCGCGAAGTTCTGATAGCCGAGCGTTTGCGCTTCCTCGCGACGCAGCTTCAGATTCTCGACGACGTTCGCCGTGTTGTCCCATTCGGCCTTGCCGCCGCCATACGTTTCGCCGAGTTCCGACGCACGCGTGACATAGGCACGATACATCGCCTCGCGCATCGGCCGATGTTCGGAGTATTGCAGCACCGGGAAATACGACGGGAAATGTAGCGTGAATTTCCAGCCTTCGCGGCCATCGCGCTGGGCGGCTTCGTGCGCGCCTTCGATCACGTCGTCGGGTAGGCCCGCGAGTTCGTTTTGCTGTGTGACGAAGTACGAATAGGCGTTGGTGGCATCGAGCACATGATCGGAAAATGCCTTCGACAACGCCGCCTGTTCTTCCTGCAATTGCGCGAAACGCGGCTTGCGGTCTTCGGGCAATTCCGCGCCGGACAGGCGGAAATCGCGCAGCGAGTTTTCGAGGATCTTCTTGCGTTCGGGCGACAGACCGGCGAATTCCGATCCCGCCGCGATGGCCTTGTACTTCTCGTACAGCGCCAGATTCTGGCCGACGCTCGCGGAAAATTCGGTGACGCGCGGCAAGTTTTCGGCATGCGCGGCGCGCAGTTCGGGCGTATCGGCGACGGCGTTCAAGTGGCCGATCACGCCCCAAGCGCGCGACAGCTTCTCCGATTCGCGTTCGACCGTTTCCACGATATCGGCCCACGTCGCGGGCGTATCCGGCGCGGCGGCGCGATCGACGGCGGCCTTCGCGGAGGCGAGCAACACGTCCAGCGCGGGCGTGACGTGTTCGGGCTTGATCTCGCCGAAGCGCGGCAGGTCCGAGAAATCGAGCAGCGGATTGGTGGTGGCTGACGTGGCTGCGGTGGTATCGCTCATGGCTCTCCCGTTCTCGTATCGGATGATGCACGGGCGGCCGATGAACCGCGCCGCCCGGCTGTGTTCGGTTGCTCTATCCGAACATTATTGGGGCGGTGCGGCCAAAATCCAATGGATTGTTTTTAAGGGGACGATTGACGGCGCAGAATTTTGCGCAATTGCCCGCCAAAACAGCGCGATTTCCGCCGGATCGGCGCGGAAATCGCGCAATGCGGCACTCAGCCTTGCGCGGCGCGCTCGGTGGCTTCGATCGTGTTGACGAGCAGCATCGTGATCGTCATCGGGCCGACGCCGCCCGGCACAGGCGTGATGTAACCGGCCACGTCCTTCACGCCCGCGAAATCGACGTCGCCGCACAGCTTGCCTTCGTCGTTGCGGTTCATGCCGACGTCGATCACGGTCGCGCCCGGCTTCACCATGTCGGCGGTCAGGATATCGCGGCGGCCGGTCGCGGCGACGACGACATCGGCGTTGCGCGTGTGGGCGGCGATATCGCGCGTCTTGCTATGGCAGATCGTGACGGTCGCGCCCGCTTCCAGCAGCAGCAGCGCCATCGGCTTGCCGACGATATTCGAGCGGCCGATCACCACGGCGTTCGCGCCTTTCAGATCGATATCGTGCGCTTCGAACATCTTCATCACGCCGTAGGGCGTGCAGGGGCGGAACAGCGGCTTGCCGGTCATCAGCGCGCCCGCGTTGGCGACGTGAAAGCCGTCGACGTCCTTCTCCGGCGCGATCGCCTCGATCACCTTGTGGCTGTCGATATGCGCGGACAGCGGCAGTTGCACGAGGATGCCGTGAATCGCCGGATCGGCGTTGAGCTTCGCGATATGCGCGAGCAGATCGGCTTCGGCGAGCGTCGCGGGGAAACGGTCCATCACCGAATGCAGGCCGTTGTCCTGGCACGCCTTCACCTTGTTGCGGACGTAGACCTCGCTGGCCGGATTGTCGCCGACCAGCACGACGGCGAGTCCCGGCTGGTGACCGCGGGCGGTGAGGGCAGCGGCGCGCGTGGCGACATCGGCGCGGATGGTCTTGGAAAGGGCGTTGCCGTCGATGAGTTGGGCAGTCATGGCGAGTCGAATCGAGGATGAGCGATGGGGTGAAGCGGGTGCGCGCGGTCGCCGGGATGCGTCGGCGGAAGGAGGCGGCCGGCTTGGCGCTGCGCGTCGTGGTTTGGCGTTTTTACGCCATCGGGAAGGGCGAAATTATACCGCCCGGAGGGATCGGGCGTTTCGAGCGCGCGAGATCGGCATAGGGGCGGCCAGCAAGCTGGCCGGTCCCCTGCCACACCACCCTGCCACACCACCCGGCGTGCGGGTCCGCACCGGGCGGTTCGGGAAGTTGAGGTTATGTGAGGCGAGGCATGCCAA
>NZ_LFJJ01000029.1 GCF_001189365.1 Candidatus Burkholderia verschuerenii
TCTTTAAGCGTATCAAGCATTTTCGTCGCGTCGCCACTCGATATGACAAACTCGCCCACAGCTACCTCACCTTTGTCTCCATCGTGTCTGCCTTCGGGCCGCTCTTAAATGTGAACAGGACCTAGTAAGCGCTTCGTCAAGACGAACGCGATGGAGCCTTTGCAGCTAAGACGCGCTCATTCTACACATCGATTTTAAAGGCGCGCACGGCGCATGCGCGCGTTTTACTGCTTGCGCGATGTATGGCATCAGACGAATTTTCGTGCATTGCAATGACGCGTCAACTCAATATCCAAGCCTATTCGGGCGATTTAATGCTGCGCTTGCGTGATAAATCGCGCTTGAAAATTATCTAAAGCACTATGGGAAAATCCCAAGAAAAACATCAGACGTCTGATGTATATTTGACGTCGTGCCATCCGAGAGAGCCCCATGCGCCTGAGCGTCGAACGTTCGATGAGCGACAAGATCCAGGAATCGCTCCTCATGATGATCCGCGAGCGCAAGCTCAAGCCAGGCGATCAAATTCCCACGGAAATAGAGCTTTGCGAATTGTTGGGCGTAGGTCGTTCGAGCTTGCGCGAAGCCGTGGCGCAAATGATTTCGCATGGTCTGCTGGAGCGTGTGCAAGGCCGCGGCACCTTCATCAGACAAATTTCGCTCAAGCTGCAAGGCGGCCTCGATGATCTGATGTCCGTGACGGACATGATCAAGAGCGTCGGCGCGGTGCCGTCCACCAACCGCATCCAGATGGAGACGATCGCCGCATCGGAGAGTCTCGCGGAGAAGCTGGGCATTGCACCGGGCGATGCATGCGTGCGTATCGAGCGCGTGCGTCGCGCGGACAATGCAATCGCCGCGTATTGCATCGACACCATTCCCAAGGCGGTTTTCGACGCGGCGAACGGTGAGTTGGGCGAGTCGCTGTTCGGCATGTTCGCGCGCATCGGCCGGCGTCTGTCGCATACGCATACGTCGATACAACCGACCATTCTCACGCCGCGCGATCTGCCCGAACTCGGCGATGGTTTCGGCCTGTTTCTTTTGCTGGACGAAGTGGACTTCGATCAGAGCGGCGAGCCGCTCTGCTATGGCAATGACTACTACAACACAAGCATCTTCAAGTTCGATCTGGTGCGCAAGCGTCGCTGACTAGTCGCCGACTAAAGTGCCGCTGCGTGCCGGAACACATCGGAGGAGACACCGATGGAGTTTGAAGCATTCACCGCGTCCGCGCTCGCGGATTATCTCGGCGGCATCGCCGAGGTGCGCGCACGTCTGGACGATTCGAGCGATCTCGACATCGCCGAAGTGGGCGACGGCAATCTGAACTTCGTGTATTTCGTGACCAACGCGCGGGAACGCGAGCGCAGCGTCGTCGTCAAGCAGGCGCCGCCGTTTCTGCGGCTCATCGGCAAGAACTGGCCGCTGTCGTGCCAGCGCATGGATCACGAGGTCGCGGCTTTGCGGCGCTTCGGCGCGCTGTGCCCGCAGCATGTGCCGAAGGTCTATTACGCCGACCAGAAGCGCTATCTGATGGTGATGCAGCATCTCGCCGAGCATCGCATCCTGCGGCAAGGCCTGATCGATGGCGTCACGTATCCGCTGCTCGCGGATCATATGGCGACGTATCTCGCGCATACGCTGTTCTACGGCTCCGATCTGTTCCTTGCACCGGACATCAAGAAGGAAGCCGTTGGCCGAGCGGTCAATGCAGAGTTGTGCAAGATCACCGAAGACCTCGTTTTCACATTCCCGTTCGAGGATCATCCATCGAACGTGTATAGCGCTGCGTTGCCTGCGTCGGCGCTCGAACGGCTGAGAACCAGCGAGCCATTGCGTCTCGTGGCCGCCGACATGAAGTGGGCATTCATGAATCACGCGGAGACCTTGCTGCACGGCGATCTGCATACGGGTTCGATCATGGTCAACGAACGCGAGACCTATGTCATCGATTCCGAGTTCGCGTTTTATGGGCCGATGGGCTTCGATATCGGCGCGCTGATCGCGAATCTGTTGCTGGCGTATTTCTCGCGCGACTATCACGGGCGTTTGAATGACGGCGATCCGCACGCGTATCAGGAATGGCTGCTCGATCAGGTCGTACGGATCTGGAACGGCTTTAGCGCCGCGTTCCTGAAGCTCTGGCGCGAACACGAGAGTCGCAGCGGCAGACGCTTTATCGGCGGCGCGGCGGACAGCCGCACGGTCGATGCGTATCGCGCGCATTTCATGCGGCGGCTGCTTGCGGACACGCTCGGTTTCGCGGGTTGCAAGATGATTCGCCGTATCGTCGGCATGGCGAAGGTTGCGGAGATCACGCGCATTCCCGATGCCGCGTTACGCGCGCAGATCGAACTGCGCTGCCTGCATTGCGCGGAAGTGCTGCTCGTGCAGCGCGCGATGCTTACCGATATTGAACAGGTCTCGATGCTCGCGCGCGATACGCTGCGCGAAGCGGCCGCATCACGCTAACCGGAGCGCTTATGGTTTCGCAGCCCTTGTTCCCGACGCTGGCCCCGACCATCGAATGGCGCGATGGCGATTTGCTGCTGCTCGATCAGACGCGTCTGCCGTTGGAAATCGTCGTCGAGCATGTTGCCGATGCGGCATCCGTATGGCGCGCGATTCACGAGTTGCGCGTGCGTGGCGCACCGGCCATCGGCGTGGCGGCAGGATACGGGCTGTGCGTGGCAATGCAGGATGCGCGCGAGTTGTCGCTTGCGCAATTCCGCTCCGAACTCGAACGACGCGCGGCGTGGCTCGATACGGCGCGTCCTACTGCGGTCAATCTAAGCTGGAGCCTGAAGCGCATGTTGCGTCGCGCGCGCGAATGCAATGCGCAGGATTCGGCATTGCTGTATGACGCGCTCGTGGATGAAGCCAGGCGCATCCACGAAGAGGATATCGCGCTGTGCGAAGGCATCGGCGTGCATGGCATGCCGCTGATCCGTCCCGGCGATGGCGTGCTCACGCATTGCAACGCGGGCGCTCTGGCGACGACGGGTTTGGGCACGGCAACCGCGCCGATCTATGCGGCGCATCGCGCGGGCATCGCGTTCAAAGTGTTCGCGGATGAAACGCGTCCCTTGCTGCAAAGCGCGCGTCTCACCGCATTCGAATTGCAGCAGGCCGGCGTGGACGTCACGCTGATCATGGATGGCGCCGCTGCGTCGATGATGTCGCAAGGGCTGGTGGATCTGATCATCGTCGGCACCGATCGCGTCGCGGCGAATGGCGACTTCGCCAACAAGATCGGCACGTTGGGTCTTGCGATCGCCGCGCGTCATTACGACATTCCGTTCTATGTCGCCTGTCCTTCGTCGACGCTCGATTTTCATACGGCGACGGGCGCGCAAATCGAAATCGAAGAGCGGCGCGATACGGAGGTCACGCATCTGGCGGGACAGCGCATCGCGCCACAAGGCATCAAGGCGCGCAATCCCGCATTCGACGTGACGCCGCATGCGCTCGTGACCGGCTTCATCACGGAACGCGGCATTGTCAGAGCGCCGTTCGAGCGTTCGCTCAAGAGCCTGTTCGCCGCCGAGGGCAATGCCGCATGAGCGCGGCCGACGAAGGCGCGCTGCGCCGGGGCATCGTCGAAACGGCTTGCGAGATGGAGCGCTTGGGCATCAATCAGGGCACGTCGGGCAATGTCAGCGCGCGCTTCAGCGACGGCTTGCTGATCACGCCGAGCGGCGTACCAGCGCGCGAACTGAACGAAGAAAACATCGTATTTTTAAGGCTCGACGTGCAGAACGATGACGAAGTCTTTCGCATCGCACGGCCATCGTCGGAGTGGCGTATTCATCGCGACATTCTGCGCGCACGCGTCGACATGAACGCCGTCGTTCATACGCATTCGACTGCCGCGACTGCGCTCGCGATTCAGTGCCGCGATATTTCCGCCGTGCATTACATGGTCGCGGCGGCGGGCGGTCGTTCGATTCGTTGCGCGCCGTATGCGGTGTTCGGCAGTCAGCGCCTGTCGGATCACGCGCTGAGCGCGCTCGAAGGACATCGCGCGTGTCTGCTTGCGCATCATGGCGTAATCGCGCTCGGCGACGATCTCGCGCGTGCGCTGTGGCTCGCGCATGAAGTGGAAGTGCTGGCGAAGCAGTATCTGCTTGCATCGCAGCTCGGCACGCCGCCCGTGCTATCCGATGAACAGATGGATGAAGTGCTGGAGAAGTTCAAGACTTACGGCAGGCGAAACAAGCAAGGCTGAAGCGCTCGTCAAAACATCAAACGGGCTGCATTGAACAACTCGTACAACGGAGACAGACATGGCCTGGAGTTCGGCAAGATTTGATAGCTGGGGAACGTTCGGAAAATCAGCGGGCGCGTTGATGCTGTGCGCGGCGGCGCTGACAGGATGCTCGAAGAGCGATAACAGCTCTTCGTCGGGCAGCGGTGCATCGAGTGCGAGTGCGAGCGAAGCAGCGAGCGCGCCAGCGGCGGCAGCGGCAACGGGCGGCAAGACGAAGATCGGCTTTTCGATCGCGACGCTCAACAACGCGTTCTTCGTGGGCTTGAAGGCGGGCGTCGAACGTGAAGCGAAAACGCAGGGCTTCGACCTCGCGCAGACCAACGCCAACGGCGATGCGCAACAGCAGGTGAACGACGCCATCAATCTGTTGAGCCAGGGCGTGATCGCGCTCGTGCTCAATCCGATCGATTCGAAGGCAATTATTCCCGCGGTCGAGAAAGCGAATCAGATGAACATTCCGGTGTTCACGCTCGATCGCGGTTCGGACGGCGGCAAGGTCACGTCTTTCGTCGCATCGGATAACGTCGCGCTCGGGCAGACGGCGGCCAAGTGGATCGCGGATCAGCTGAAGAAGCGTTATGGATCGGAGAAGGGGAATGTCGTCGATCTGATCGGGCTGGTCGGCACCACGGCGGCGACCGATCGCGAAAAGGGCTTCAGCGACGAGATCGCGAAGTATCCCGACATCAAGGTGGTGGCGCGTCAGGAAGGCGGCTTCGATCAGGAGAAATCGCTCAACGCGATGACCAACATTCTGCAGAAGTATCCGCAGATCGATGCGGTATTCGGCGCGAACGACGACAACACCGTGGGCGCGGAAAAGGCCATCGACAATGCAGGGCGTTATAAGCCGCTCGGCGACAAGGATCACATCATGATCATCGGTGCGGACGGCACGACGCAGGCTTTGTCGGCGATTCGCTCGGGCAAGCAGGACGCGACCATCTCGCAGAACCCCATTCGCATGGCGGCCAAGTCGCTGCAGTTCATCGCCGACTACAACGCGAAGAAGGACGTGCCCGCGAACTACGCATGGCCGACCATGCTCATCGACAAGGCAAATATCGATTCGGATGCGGTGAAGCAATACGGCTTGTGGTCCGAGGAAGTGAAGCAGTAACGGCAACCGTCGGCCGCGCGCGACTTAAAAGGAAGCGAGCGGCCCGCATGCGGAATGCACACCATGACAGTCGAAACTAAGACGCAGGAGCGCGCGCCTTCACACACGAAAGCACCGCTATTGCGCATGCAGGGCATCGTCAAAAGCTTTCCCGGCGTGAAGGCGCTGCGCGGCGTGAGCCTCGAATTGCATCGCGGTCACGTCCTCGCGATCGTCGGCGAAAACGGTGCTGGCAAGTCCTCACTCGTGAAGACGCTGTCGGGCGCATACGAGCCCGATGAAGGCAGCATCGAGATCGACGGCGTGCCGCTTGCGCGTGGCACCAACGCGGCGATCAATGCGGGCGTGGCGGTGATCTATCAGGAACTTTCGCTGATCAACGACATGACGGTTGCGGAGAATCTGTTCCTCGGCCGCATGCCGTCGAAGAGCGGCTTCGTGATGCATCGCGAGGCCAATGCGATGGCGCGTGAAGCGCTGGCACGCGTCGGCCTCGACACCGTGCCACCGTGGATGCGTCTTGGCGATCTGCCTTTGAACAAGCGGCAACTCGTCGAAGTGGCGAAGGCGATCGCGCGCAATGCGCGCATCCTCGTGATGGACGAACCGACCGCCGCGCTGCAAAGCCACGACATCGAGAATCTCTATGCGGTCGTGCGTCGTTTGCGCGAAGAGGGGATGGGCATTATCTTCATTTCGCATCATCTGGAAGAAGTATTCGAGCTCGCGGATTCGGCGGTCGTGATGCGCGATGGCGCGACCGTCGGCGCGCGGCCGATGTCCGATTGGACCGAAGCCGAACTGGTGCAGGCGATGGTCGCGCGCAATCTCGAATCGTTCTATCCGTGGGAGCCGCGCGATTACGGCGAGGTCGTGCTCGAAGTGCGCGATCTCGCGAGCGCGCCGCTGGTGCGCCATGCAAGCTTCTCGGTGCGCGCGGGCGAGATCGTCGGCATTGCGGGTATTGCGGGCGCGGGGCGCACGGAATTGCTGAAGACGATCTTCGGTGCGATCCCGGCAACGAAGGGCGAAATCGTCGTGAAGGGCCGCAAGGTGACGAATCATTCGCCGACCGAAGGCGTGCGTCACGGGCTCGTGTATACATCGGAAGATCGCAAGCTAGAAGGGCTCGTGCTCGAGGCGAATATCGAAGAGAACATCGCATTGTCGAGCCTCAAGGCGCTGGCGAGTAACGGATTCGTCAGTCGTGCGAAGAAACGAAAGTTGGCGCAGAAGGCGAGCACGCGTTTTGCGGTGCGGGCGTCGTCAGTGTTGCAGATGACGGGCACGCTTTCCGGCGGCAATCAGCAGAAGGTCATTCTCGGCCGCGCGACCGCGACGCATCCGGTCGTGATCATGCTCGACGAACCGACGCGCGGTATCGACGTGGGCGCGAAGACGGAGATTTACGCGCATATGGTGGCGATGGCGCGTGCGGGCGCGGCGGTCGTGATGGTCAGCTCGGAGTTGCCGGAGTTGCTGGGCATGTCCGATCGCGTGCTGGTGATGTATCGCGGCAGCATCGTGACCGAGATTCCGCGCGATCGCGCGGACTCCGAGACCGTCATTCAATGGGCAACGACAGGAGCAGGCGCATGACCTCCACGGCAGCCAATCGTGCGGATACGGAGGCGCTGTCGCGCCGCGTGATCCGTCAACTGAGGAGCGGCATCGGGCCGTTGTTCGCCGCGCTCGTGATCATATGCGTGGCGTTGTCGATCGCATCGCCCGAGTTTCTGACGACCAGCACGCTGACCAACATCATGGTGCAGGTCTCGGTCGTCGGCATCGCGGCGGTGGGCGGCACGTTCGTGATCATCACATCGGGCATCGATCTGTCGGTGGGATCGCTCGTTGCATTGAGCGGCATGGTCGCGGCGACCTTCATGGCGGGATTGAGTCCGGGCGCGGTGGGCTTGGGCATCGGCGGATTGTTCATCGCACTGGCGACGGGCGCGGCGGTCGGCGCGATCAACTGGCTCGCGATTTCATGGCTGCGGCTCGTGCCCTTAATCGTCACCCTCGCGGCCATGGCGATGGGCCGCGGCCTGACGCTGGCGATATCGGATGGCCGCACGAAGTTCGACTTCCCGAACGCGTTCACGGTGTTCGGCGCGAAGACCATCGCCGGCTTGCCGATGCCGATGATCGTCATGCTGGTGGTCTTCGTGATCGGCCATGTATTGCTGCGCAAGACGACTTTCGGCCATCAGGTGTTTGCGGTGGGCGGCAATCAGGAAGCGGCGCGACTGGCGGGCATACCGGTGCGCAGAGTGGTCTTCTTCACCTACACGCTGGCGGGCGCGACGGCGGCGATAGCGGGCATCGTGCTGGCGGGGCGTTTGAATTCGGCGCTGCCGTCGGCGGCGAACGGACTGGAATTGCAGGTTATTGCGGCCATCGTGATCGGCGGAACGTCGCTGGCGGGCGGAAGGGGATCGATCGTCGGCACGTTCATCGGCGTGGTGCTGATCGGCGTGATCAACGTGGGGCTGTCGCTGCTGGGCGTGAACCCGTTCTGGACGCAGTTTATACAGGGCGGCGTGATCTTCGCGGCGGTGCTGCTGGACGCGTTGAGTCAGAGAAAGAAAAACTAAGGATACCGAATAACAAAGCACAAAGAACATAACTCGAGAGGAGCCTGGCGCCCCGCCAGGCTGGCTGGAGCAAGTATGACACCGGTAGCGACGAGAAGGACAGCGGTGCTGTCAAGAAGCTGCTTTCTTTGGTAACTTTCTTTGCAGCCGCAAAGAAAGTTACCCCTCCGCCGGGGAGGCGGCTACTGAACAGAAACTTGCGAAAGCGGCAAAAAAAAGAGACATGGCAGCGATGAAAAAGATCATCAACAACCCCGACGTATTCGTCGACGAAATCATAGAAGCCTTGCTAAAAGCCCATCCAAAATGGATCAAGGCGGCCAACCCAGACCGCAGGGCATTAGTCAGAGCCGACGCACCGAATAAAGGAAAAGTCGGCATCGTAACAGGCGGCGGCTCCGGCCACTTACCGGGCTTTCTAGGCTACGTAGGCGAGGGCCTGTGCAGCGGCGTAGCAGTAGGCAATGTCTTTTCATCGCCGTCATCGGAACAGATACTGGAAGCGACGAAGGCGGTGAACGGCGGCGCAGGCGTGCTCTATGTCTACGGCAACTACGGCGGCGACGTGTTGAATTTCGACCTCGCATCCGACCTGGCCGACGCCGAAGGCATCGACATAAAAACCGTGGTGCTGACCGACGACGTAGCCTCCGCCCCGAAAGAAAAGTCCGACGATCGACGCGGCCTAGCCGGCATGGTATTCGCGTTCAAGTGCGCAGGCGCATCTGCCGAACGCGGCGATTCGCTCGAAGAAGTCGCACGCATCTGCGCGAAGGCCAACGCGAATTGCCGCACGATGGGCGTCGGCCTCTCGCCAACGATCCTGCCCGCCGCAGGCAAACCGACCTTCACGCTGCCCGATGGCGAAATGGAAATCGGCATCGGCATTCACGGCGAGCCGGGCACGCATCGCGGCAAGCTGCAATCGGCGGATGAAATCGGTCACACGCTGATGCGGCAGATCCTCGACGATCTGGCCGCGCCCAAAGGCTCGCGACTGGCGATATTGGTCAACGGCTTGGGCGCGACGCCGCTCGAAGAACTCTATCTGCTCTATCGTCAGGCCACGAAAATCATCGAAGCCGATGGCCTAAATGTCGCATGGTCGTATATCGGCGAATATGTGACGAGTCTGGAGATGGCCGGTGCATCCATCACCGTCATGCTGCTCGACGACGAACTCGAAGCATTGCTCGACGCACCCGCTGCTTCGCCGTTCTTCCGCGAAGGCACCAAGGCTTAAAAGGAGCGCACGATGAGCGTAACGAGCCAGCAACTGCGCGATATCCTCACGCGCTGAGCGATCTCCCCGCGCACGCCGATGAATTGCGCGATCTCGACGCGGCATTGGGCGACGGCGATCTCGGCATCACGGTGCGCGCGGGATCGGAAGCGGTCGTGAAAGCGTTGAGCGCGTTGCCCGAGGAGGCGCAGATCAATGAGATCCTGCTCGCGGCGGGCAGGGCGTTTTCCACGGCGAATCCATCGACGTTTGCCGCGCTCGTCGGCGGCGGCTTGCTCGCGGCGGCGAAGACGATGCAAGGCAAAAGCGAAGTCAGCCGCGACGATGCCTTGACCATCGGGCAAGCCGTGGCATCGCGTATCACGAAGCGCGGCAAAAGCAAACTCGGCGACAAGACCGTGCTCGATGCCTTGCTGCCGAGTCTCGATACGCTTCAATCATCGCAAGGCGATGCGCTCGCAAGTCTCGACGCGATGATCGCAACGGCACAGGCGCGCGTCGACGAAACCGTGAGCATGCAATCGCAAAAGGGTCGCGCCGCCTGGGTGCAAGAGCGCAGCATCGGTCATGCCGATCCGGGCGCGACCGCGTATGTGTGCTTTCTGCAAGCCATGCGCCACGCAATGGATGCGTGATCGCTAATTACATGCCATGTAATTGGCGCGCCGCGCGCGCGTCTCTACTCTTTGGTCATGCGCTGCCAGTCACGGCGGCGCGACACCAAGGAGCCTTCCATGTCGAACTACATCGTTCATACGATCGAAACCGCGCCCGCGCAATCGCGCCCCGTGTTGGCGCAACTTCACGAGACCTTCGGGCTGATTCCCAACATTGCCGGTACGATGGCGGCATCGCCCGTGTTGATCAACGGCTTTATCGGTCTGTTACGAGCGCGTGCATGCGAGCAGTCTCACCGAAGCGCAGATCCAGACGCTGCTGCTGACCAACGCCGTCACCAACGCGAGCGAATGGGCCGTCGCGTTTCATAGCGCGCTTGCCCTGAAGCAAGGCGTGTCCGCCGCCGATGTCGATGCGATCCGCCACGGCCAGCCACCCGCCGATGCACGGCTCGCGGCGCTGTCGACGCTGGCGCGCACGCTTATCGACAAGCGCGGCCGCATCGCGCAAGACGACGAAGCGCGCTTTCTCGCGGCCGGTTTTGAACGCGAGCAGGTGCTCGAAGTCATCGCGGTGGTCGCGGCATCGACGATTACGAATTACACCGGCAGCGTCACGCAACCGCCGCTCGAAGCGCAGTTCGGCGACTACGCATGGCGCGCCGGCACAACCGTGTGATGGCATCGAATGAGCATCGTCAAAGACGCACAGAACGACCTCGGCAGCCTGCTGCGCCATTGGCGCGACGAGCGCGGCATGAGTCAGCTCGATCTTTCGCTGGAGGCGGGTATTTCGCAGCGGCAGATCAGCTTTATCGAAAGCGGACGCAGCACGCCGGGGCGTCAGACCTTGCTCGATATCGCGCAGACGCTCGACGTGCCGCTGCGCGAGCGCAATGCGCTGCTGCTGGCCGCGGGCTATGCGCCAATGTATCCGGAAACGCCATGGAACGCGCAGGAAATGCAGGGCGTGACGCGGGCGCTCGCGCGCGTGTTGCATCAGCACGAACCGTTTCCGGCCATCGTGATGGACCGTCACTGGAACGTGCTGATGACCAACGACGCCGCGCCGCGCTTCTTCAATCGCTTTATCGACATGGCCGCGCGCACGGGTCCGCGCAACATGCTGCATCTGATGTTCGATCCGCACGGCATGCGGCCCTTCGTCGCCGATTGGGAACGCGTCGCGCGCAGCCTGCTGCAACGCGTGCAGCGCGAAACGGTCGGCTACGCGATCGACACGGGCACGCGCGATCTGCTCGATGCGCTATGCGCATATCCCGATGTGCCCGACGACTGGCGTTCGCACGACCTGTCATCGGCGCGGCCGACCATGCCGGTCATTCCCATCGGCTTCACGCACGATGGCGACGTGCTCGAATACTTTTCCATGGTGACGGGCATCGGCACGCCGCTGACGGTCGCGGCGCAAGAGTTGCACATCGAATGCATGTTTCCCGTCGATGAAACCACGGAGCAAAAGCATCTGCGATTGATGGCGGATTGAGCGCTCGTCAGGCGCGTGCGCGATTGATGTTCGACACCGCCGCGCGTTTGACACGCGACAGCGCGTGCGCTTCTTCGTGCGATGCCACGCAAGGTGCGGAACCGGGCAAGGGCTGCCGCGCCGATTCGCACAACGCGCACACCGACACGATGCCGATCAACGATGCGCCCATCAGATAGTAGGCGGGCGTCATCAGGTTGCCGGTCGCATCGACGAGCCACGCGGTGACGAGCGGCGTCGTGCCGCCGAAGAGCGATACCGACACATTGAAGCCGATGGCGAGCGCGCCGTAACGAATGCGCGTGGGAAACAATGCAGGCAACGCGGACGGCATCACGCCGGTGAAGGTCGAGAGCATCGCGCCCAGCATCAGCATGCCGATGAAGACGGGCAGCAGCGCGCCGGTGCGAATCAGCGTGAGCGCGAGAATCGACAGCGCGAGCAGGCCCACGCAGCCCGCGAGCATCACCGGCTTGCGGCCGATCTTGTCGGAGAGGTGACCGGCGAACAGCGTCATCGGGATCATCAGCGCCATAACGATAAGCATGACGAATAATCCATGCGTCTCGTCGAAATGCAGCGTCGCTGACATAGCTCGGCAGATACGACAGCGCCATATAGTCGGTCACGTTGAAGATCAGCACGAGGCCGACGCATTGCAGCAGCGGCTTCCATTGATGCACGAGCATGTCGAAGAACGATTGCTTCGGGCGCGACTTCTCTTCATGCTCGCGTGCATCGGCTTCCTTCTTGAACGCCGGTGTTTCTTCGAGCCGCAAGCGAATGTAAAGACCCACGATGCCCAGCGGCCCGGCGATAAAGAACGGCACGCGCCATCCCCACGACAACAGCGCCTCGTGCGACATCGAAGCCGTCAACACCGCGACCGTGCCAGCGCCGAGGATATAGCCGACCAGCGTGCCCACTTCGAGAAAGCTGCCCATGAAGCCGCGTCGCGCATCGGTGGAGAATTCGGCGATGAAGGTCGCAGCACCGCCGTACTCGCCGCCGGTCGAAAAGCCTTGAACGAGACGCGCGACCAGCAACAGCACAGGCGCGGCCATGCCGATCGACTGATAGCTCGGAATCAGGCCAATTGCGAAGGTGCCCAGCGACATCATGATCATCGTCATCGCGAGCACGCGCTGACGGCCGATGCGGTCGCCTAACGGCCCGAACATCATCCCGCCGACCGGACGCACCAGAAACGCCGCCGCGAAGGTGCCGAACGCGGCGATCAACTGCGCGGACGGGCTCGTCGATGGAAAGAACACCTGGCCCAGCACGACCGCGATATAGCTATACACGCCGAAGTCGAACCACTCCATCGCGTTGCCGATCGCCATGGCGCCGACCGCGCGCCTGAGCAGCGCGTGATCGACCACGGTGATGTCCTTGATCGCGGTGTGCGAATGAAGCGGCGTGACGCGCGCGTGCGGAATGCTCAATTGATCGCTCCTCGATGGCCCGTCGAACGGTCGAGGCGCGATCTCGGACGCCTCGTGCCCGGCGTGGCGGGAGGAATGAGTGTGCCGTCGCGGTCGCGCGGACGCCTTCGCTCAAGCGTCCGCGACCCGGTCATAAACGACACGCGGGGCAGCGTTTTCCGCCATTGCGTGCGCGCGCGACTTGGTTTAACGGAGGATTTAACGCAGCGTCCGAATCGCGTCGTACACGAGACCGAAGAACTCGTTCGCGTGCTCGGAGTTGAGCCATCGCACGATCAGCGCGAGCCGCGTGGAGGGCTCGATCCACATGAAGGAGCTGCCCGCGCCGACGCCGAAATAGCTCGATTCAGGCACGCGCGGAAACATCGTGCGATCGGTATTGAGCCACACGAGATAGCCGTAGAAGGGCGCGAGCGCGGCGGGCGTGCGCATCCGCGCGATCCATTCCTTCGATAGCACGCGTTTTCCTTCGGACAGGCCTTCGTCGAGCAGCATCCGCGCGATCTTCAGTTGATCGTTCGCGCTGATCGATACGCCGCCGCCCCAATGCGTGCCGCCCGGCACCGACTGCATGCGCGTGCCGTCGATCTCGGTCCACGCGCGATCGTAACCGGCCCAGTTCCAGTGTTCGCTCAAGCCGCAAGGACGCGCGATGCTTTCGCGAAACACTTCGGGCAAGGGCTTGCGAAACAGATGCAGCAGCGCGAGCGACAGTTGATTGATGCGCACGTCGTTGTATTCCCAGTACGTGCCGGGTGTGTTCAACGGACGCAGATCGCCCTTCTTGCCATCGGGCGGCGCGCCGAATGTGATCGCGCGATAGTGGTCCGCCTGATCCGACAAGCCGAAGCATTCGCCTTGCCATTCGCTCGTCTGTTGCAGCAAGTGCGTCCAGGTGATGGACGCGTTGTGCGCATCGTCGAAGCCGATACCGCGAACGCGCTCGCGCACCGGTTCGTCCGGATCGGACAGCAATCCGCGATCGAAAGCCACGCCCGCCAACAACGCGAGATAAGTCTTGGCGATGCTGAAAGTGAGATCGGCGCGATCCGGCTCGCCCCAGGTTGCGAGCACGCGTCCATCGAGCGCGATTGCGCCCGATACCGGCCCGCGATCGTGCACCGGTCCGAGCAGCGTGTTCCACGGCGGCGGATCGTTGACGTGCACGCCCCAGTTGCCGGTGACTTGGCGATCCCAGCTCGATTCGTGATCGATCGAAAATTGAATCGCGCGTTGCAATGCTTCGTTCATGTCGTTCGTCTCCTCTGCATTCGTCGCGCTTAGCGAGTTTAGCGAATATTCAGATGCCGCCGCGCCCATACGAGCGTGATGAGGCTCAATACGGCGGCGATCATCAGGTAAAGTCCGGGCGCGAGATTGTTGTGCGTCACCGCGATCAGCGATGCCACCGCCAGCGGCGTGAAGCCGCCGAAAATCGTCGTGCCGATGTTATAGCCGAAAGCCATGCCGGTCGTGCGTGTGGCGGTCGGGAACAGTTCCGCCATCAGCGCGGGAATCGGCGCGAAGTACGTGGCCTTGAGCAACGCGACCCAGACGACTGCGGCGATCAGCGTCGGCAAGGAAGGATGCGCGTTCATGAACATGAAAGCCGGATACACGGTCAGAAAGAACACCGCGCCCGTCACGATCATGATCCGATAACGCCCGTACTTGTCCGACAGATGCCCGACGATCGGCACCAGCACCATCATGATGAAGCCAGCCGTCAGCGTCGCGATGAAGCCCGACGACGGCGACAAACCGAGCTGACGCGCCGCATACGTCGGCATGTAGAGCAGCATGTAGTTGGCCGTCGTCGTGAGAATCAGCGAGCCGATGGCCACGAGCAGCCGCGTTTTTTGCGTCGCGAGCATCACGCGCACGGGTGATTCGAGCTTTTCCGCATGCTCGAACTCGGGCGTTTCGTCCATGCGCCGGCGAATGTAGAGTCCGATCGGACCGATTAGCATGCCGAACAAAAATGGAATACGCCATCCACAGCTTTCGAGTTGCGCGGTGGTGAGCGTGCTGGTCAGCACCGCGCCGAACAGCGAGGCGAGCAGCGTGCTCGCGCCTTGACTCGAAAACTGCCAGCTCGACATGAAGCCGCTGCGTTCCGGCTTGTGTTCGACCAGAAACGCCGTCGAACTGCCGAACTCGCCGCCCGCCGAAAACCTTTGAAGCAAGCGCGATGCGAACACCAGAATCGGCGCGATCACGCCGATCGATGCATACGGCGGCATCAGCGCGACGAGGCCGGTGCCGAGCGTCATCAACGAGATGGAAAGCGTGAGCGCCGCCTTGCGTCCGTGCCGGTCGCCATACGAACCGAGCACGAGCGCGCCGACCGGACGCGCAAGATACGAGAGTGCGAAGGTGCCCAGCGTAAGCAGCAGCGATACGGTGTGATCGTGCGCGGGAAAGAACAGCTTCGACAGAATGCCCGCGAAATAGCCGTAGACGACCAGATCGTAGAACTCGAGCGCATTGCCGATCGACGTCGCGACGATCAGCTTCGCTACCTTCCCGTCCGATGCACGCTGCTCGTGCGTGGAGGACATGCGAACCGTTTCAGTGCTCATTGCGATGGCCTCCGTGCGCGGCGCGCGGCAGATGACGGGCGGGATTGGTCGACGACGCATCGCCTTCCTGCGCGCCCAAATCCCAGTACAGGCCGGCCATGATGCGCAAGCCTTCTTCCGCGACCGATCCGAGCAGATGCTCGTCGGGCGCATGTTGCGAACAGCCGGGATACGAATGCGGCACCCACAGCGTGGGCATGCCGAGCACATCGGCGAAGACGTCGTTGGGCAGCGTGCCGCCGAGATTGGGCAGCAGCACGGGCGCTTGACCGGTGGTTTGCGTGAGCGAGCGCAGCGCCCATTGCACCCATGCGTTGTCGGGATCGACACGCGTCGCGGGCATGCCGCGCTCGACTTCGACATGGACGGCGGAGAAGCGGTGCGCATCGAGATGATCGCGCACGATGCGCTGCAGATTGCGATAGTCCGTGCCGACCACGAAGCGAATCTGCATGTGCGCATAGGCGCTCGGCGGGATCGCGTTGACGGGCTTGTCGGGATTGCCGGTCTTGAAGGCGAGCACTTCGATATTGTTCCAGCCGAACACGCGTTCCGCGGGCGTGAGACCAGGTTCGCCGTAGTCGATATCGACTTGCGGTTCGCCCGGATTGCCGCCGACCGTGATGCCCTTCAGCGCGCGAACTACCGAGTCGGGAATCGGCGGCGGGCGCAGGCCTTCGATCAGGATTTTGCCGCGCGCATCGACCATCGATGCAATCGCGTTCGCCAGCACGATGCCCGGATTGCTCAGCAAGCCGCCCCAGTTGCCGGAGTGATGCGCGCCATCGCGTGCGGTGATGTCTAGGCGAAAGTTGATGACGCCGCGCGAGCCGAGGAACATCGTCGGGCGATGAGCGGCGAGACGCGGGCCGTCGGAGGCGATCAATACATCGGCGGCGAGTTCGTCGCGCAATTGCGCGCAGACGTCGGCCAGGCCCGGCGAGCCGACTTCCTCGCCGGTCTCGTAGAGCAGCTTCAGATTGAAGCCGAGCTTGCCGTCGCGCGCGTCGAGCACGGCCTTCAGCGCGGCGAGGTTGATGCTGTGCTGGCCTTTGTTGTCGGCGGTGCCGCGTCCGTACCAGCGATCGCCGTCGACCGTCACGCGCCATGGCGACAAGCCCTCGGACCATTGCGCGTCGTAGCCGCGCACGACATCGCCGTGACCGTACCCGAGCACGGTTGGCAGATCGTCGCCTTCATGCCGATGCGCAATCAGAAACGGCCCCGCGCCCTTAGGGTTTTCAACTACGCGGCAGGTGAAACCCCATGCGCGCAGCAGCGGCGTGAGTTCGTCTTCGAGATAACCGAGCAGGCGCGGTGCGCTGTCGGCTTCCTGACTCTCGGTGCGAAACGCGACGCGGCGCTGCAGGTCGTCGAGGAACGCGCCTGAATCGAAATACTGCTTGGCATGCTGGATGGCGGTATCGTGGGTCAACATCGTTCTACGTCTGGGCTTGAGCCGATCGCATGACGCGCCAGGCAGCAGCGCGAACGAATTCATGCTGACGTGGACGATATTTCTGGACAATTACAATATTTCTCAGGGACCTTTGCCGTATCGGCAAAGCGCGCGCTTTCGATGAACTCGATGGAGACGCTCATGGATCAGACCGCGTTACGCTATTTCCTCGAGGTCGCGCGCAGCGGATCGCTCAGCAAGGCCTCCGAGCGTCTGTTCGTGGCGGTGTCGGCGTTGAGCCGGCAGATTGCCAAGCTCGAAGAGCAGATGGGCACGCCGCTGTTCGAAAGGCGTCCGCGCGGCATGGTGCTGACCGATGCCGGGCGCTTGCTCGCCAATCATGCGCGGCGCAGCGCGCTGGAAGAAGAGCGCGTCATCGACGAGATTCATGGATTGAGCGCGAGCGGTCGCGCGACGATACGCATCGCGGCATCCGAAGGCGTGGCGCCGGATTTTCTGCCGCAAGTCTTCGCGCATTTTCGCAAGACGCATCCGCTGGCGCATTTTCAACTCGATGTTTCCGCGCCATCGATCGCGACGCAACGCGTGCGCGACGGCACGCACGATATCGCCGTGTGCTTCAGCATGGCGCCCGAAGAAGACGTGCAGGTCCATTACGCGCAGCGCGCGCCGGTGTATGCGCTGATGCGGCGCGGTCATCCGCTGGCGTCGCGCAACATGCTTTCGCTTTCGGACCTATTGAAGTGGCCGCTCGCGATGCACAATCAGGGCGTTACGCTCAGGCAGTTGTTCGATATCGCATGCAGTCTTGAAGGACTCGTCTTCGAGCCGGTATTCATCAGCAATTATCACGTCGCGCTGCAAAGCTATGTGCGGCGCACCGATGCGATCACGCTGACGGGTTACGTCACCGTGCGCGGACGGTTGAAGACCGATGGCCTCGCCGCGATCGCGCTGAGCAATCCCGAGCTGCATCAACGCACGCTACAGGTTCAGACGATGGCGGGCCGCACGCTGCCGCAACCGGTGATCGCGTTCGTCGACTTGTTGAAGCAGGCCATCGACACGCCCGAACTGGTGGATTGACGCGGCAGGCGTCAAGCTTGCTACACGACGGTATCGAACTCGACCTAAGCGCCATGCCCACCTTGCGCCTGATTCTCGGCGATCAGCTGAACCCGAACCATAGCTGGTTCAGCGAACGCGACAAGCACGTCCATTACGTGATGATGGAAGTGCGTCAGGAAACCGATTACGTGCTGCATCACGCGCAGAAGATCATCGCGATCTTCGCGGCGATGCGGCATTTCGCGGCTGCGCTGCGCAAGCGCGGACATCGCGTTCACTATCTGTCCATCGACGATCAGACCAACGAGCATTCCGTGCCCGCGAATCTCGATGCGCTGATCGCCGCGCACGGCATTGATCGCTTCGAGTATCAGATGCCCGACGAGTGGCGCCTCGACAAGCAACTCGCGGCCTACGCGAAGGCGCTCGCCGTCGAATCGGCGATGGTCGACAGCGAGCACTTCACTTCTATACCGCACGCGATGAAACCGCGCGTTACTTCGACGAGCATGGCCATAAGCAATGGCTGATGGAGCATTTCTATCGGCATATGCGAACGCTGCATGGCGTGCTGATGGAAACCGAGCACAAGCCGGCCGGCGGCCAATGGAATTACGATCACGACAATCGAAAGGCATGGCGCGGCGATCCACCCGCGCCGAAAGACGTGCGCGGCAAGCGTCACGATCATGCGGCGCTGTGGAAGAGCATCGTCGATGCGGGCGTGCAGAGTTTCGGCGCGCCGCATGAAGACGAGATTCACTGGCCGCTCGATCGCGCCGAAGCGCTGACGCAACTCAGGCGCTTCATACGCGAGGCGCTGCCCAACTTCGGCGCATGGCATGACGCGATGAGCGAGCATGAACCGCGTCTGTTTCACTCGCTGTTGTCGTTCGCGCTGAACACGAAGATGCTGAATCCGCGCGAAGTGGTGGAAGCGGCCGAGGAAGCGTATCGCGCGCACGAAGCGGATTTACCCGCTGTCGAAGGCTTTATCCGGCAGATCATCGGCTGGCGCGAATATATACGCGGCGTCTATTGGGCCAACATGCCGCGCTATGCGGACAAGAACGTGTTTCGCCACAAACGCGCGCTGCCCGAATGGTTCTGGAGCGGCGACACGCGCATGAACTGCCTGAAGCATGCGATCGGGCAATCGCTCGACGAGGCGCACGCGCATCACATTCAGCGGCTGATGATCATCGGCAATTTCGCGTTGCTCGCCGGGCTCGACGTGCAGGAAGTGTGCGCGTGGTATCTCGGCGTCTATGTCGATGCGTTCGAATGGGTCGAGTTGCCGAACACGCTGGGCATGAGTCAGTTCGCGGACGGCGGGCTGATGGCGAGCAAGCCCTATGTGTCGAGCGCGTCGTATATCGATCGCATGAGCGATTACTGCAAGGGCTGCGCGTACGACCGAAAGAAGCGCACCGAAGACGATGCGTGCCCGTACAACGCGCTCTACTGGGATTTCTTCGAGCGCAACGAAGCGACGCTCGGACGTAATCATCGCCTCGGCATGATGTACAAGCAGCTCGAGAAAATGCCCGACGCGGAACGCAAGGCCATCGCGAGCAAGGCGCGCAAATTGAAGGCCTCGCTCGACGAACTTTAATCGTCGGGGATGAAGTCGGGATGCCCCGCGCGGATCTGCTCGATCTGACTCAGCGTGTCCGACAGGTGAGTGCGCATCGCGGCAGCGGCGGCGTCGGCATCGCCGCGATCGATCGCATCGACGATGGCGGTATGGTCGCGCACCACGGCTTCGGTCTTGCCTTCGACCGGCAGGTTCAGCCTTCGCAAGCGATCGATATGGCCGCTGCGCCGGCGCACCAGTTCCCACAGTTGCGGCACGCCCGCCGCCTCGAACATCCGCCGATGAAAGTCCTGATCCAGCAGCACGAACTGCTCGTAGTTGTGCAGGTCGAGCACTTCGGTTTGCGCGGCGATGGTCTCGCGCAGACGTGTGATCAACGCGGCATTACGCGCGGCGGCCAGTGCGCGCACCACTTCGAGTTCGATGGAGCGGCGCAGAAAGTGCGCCTGCATCGCGGACGTCACGCTGATGCGGCTCACCACGGTCGCATGCTGCGGAAAGATATCGACGAGGCTTTCCTCGCCGAGCTTCATGAGCGCGTCGCGCACCGGCGTCTGGCTCAGGCCATACTGCGCGGCGAGGTCGTTGCGCGACAGCACCATGCCCGGCTCCAGTTCCAGCGACAGGATCATTTCGCGCAGGCGCTCGAATACTTGCGGCGCGGCGTGGCGCGAGCGATCGAGGCGGTGCGCGGTCGTCAAGGCATCAGTCAGTTTCATGAAGAAGGTAATCAATAGCGGACGCAACGCCGCAAGCATACCAATTCGTCAGGCCATGTCCGAATAGGTGGCGCGGCTAGGTGTTTGCCCGAATAAAACACTAATATATTAGTGTTTATGATGCAACCATTGCCTAAAAAAGCCGCAAGGCGCCCGCTTCAGGACATCCGACATGACGCGCGACATCACCATCACCCGAGTCACCATCACGCCGATCGCTTTCCGCGACGGCCCGCTGCTCAACGCCGCCGGCATCCATGAGCCGTGGGCGCTGCGCGCCATCGTGGAACTGGAAACAAGCGACGACCGCGTCGGCATCTCCGAAACTTACGGCGACGAGCCGATGCTGCGCGTGCTTGAACAGGCGAAATCGCTGATGATCGGCCTGTCGCCGTTCGATCTGAACAAGATGGAAGAGCGCGTGCGCGACGCCATCAAGGCCACGCCCGGCGCGGTCGAATTCGAACTCGCGCCCGGCTCGCACTCGGCGAAGAACGCGCCCAAGGTCATCAGCACGCTGGAAGTGGCGATGCTCGACCTGCAGGGTCAGATCGTCGGCGCGCCGATCGTCGATCTGCTGGGCGGCAAGGTGCGCGATGCGGTGCCGTACAACGCGTATCTGTTCTTCAAGTACGCGGAGCATATCGACAAGCCGTATGCGCCGGATGCGTGGGGCGAGGGCATCAGCCCGGAGCAGATCGTGGCGCAGGCGCGTCGCATGATCGAATTGTACGGATTCCAAAGTATCAAGCTGAAGGGTGGCGTGTTCGAGCCGGCGCATGAAATCGCCTGTATGCAGGCCTTGGCGAAGGCGTTTCCCGGCATGCCGCTGCGTCTCGATCCGAACGCGAACTGGACGCTGGAAACGAGCATCAAGGCCGCGCCGGCACTCGACGAAATCCTCGAATACTATGAAGACCCGTGCCCCGGACTCGAAGGCATGGCCGAATTGCAGAAGCATACGAAGCTGCCGCTTGCGACCAACATGGTCATCACGACGATGGACGACTTCCGTCGCGGCTGCAACATGGGTTCGATCAAGGTGCTGTTGTCGGATCACCACTATTGGGGCGGCTTGCGCGCCACGCAGACGCTCGCGCGCATGGCCAAGCTGTGGGGCTTCGACATGTCGATGCATTCGAATTCGCACCTCGGCATCAGCCTGATGGCAATGACGCACGTCGCGGCCAGCGTGCCGAACCTCACCTATGCCTGCGACACGCATTATCCGTGGCAGGAAGAGGAAGTCATCAAGGGCGGACGCGTGGTGTTCGACAACGGCTCGGTGCGCGTGCCGACCAAGCCGGGCCTTGGCGTGGAACTGGATCGCGAGAAGCTGGCGGAGTTGCATCAGCAGTATCTGTCGTGCGGCGTGCGCAATCGCGACGATCTCACGCAGATGCGCAAATACGATGCGAGCTTCACGGGCAAGAATCCGCGCTTCTAAATTCTTTGTAGTGTCGCATCGGCAAGACGCGAAGACAGCGTCATTTGAGGAGACAGTTTCATGAGCACCCCGCAGAGTCAGCCCCAACCGCATGGCGGCGCGCTTGCCAGCGCCGTTCGCAAGATCAAGTGGCATGTGCTGCCGCTGTTCGTCGTGATGTTCATCGTCAATTACATCGACCGCGTGAATATCGGCTTCGTGCGGCAGCATCTGAGCGCGGATCTGGGCATCGGCGCGGCGGCTTACGGGCTCGGCGCGGGCTTGTTCTTCGTCAGCTACGCGGTGTTCGAAGTGCCGTCGAACATGCTGTTGCAGCGCTTCGGCGCGAAGGCGTGGCTCACGCGCATCATGATCACGTGGGGTTTGGCGGCGGTCGGCATGGCCTTCGTGCAGGGCGAAACCTCGTTCTACGCGATGCGTCTCGTGCTCGGCGCGGCCGAAGCGGGCTTCTTCCCCGGCGTGGTGTTCTACTTCACGCAATGGCTGCCGCGCGAACAACGCGGTCGCGCGATGGCCGTTTTTCTCAGCGGTTCCGCGCTGGCATCGGTGTTTTCGGGTTCGATTTCCGGCGGCCTGATGATGATCGAAGGCGCGGGGAAGGCGCGGGCATGCACGGCTGGCAGTGGATGTTCATCATCGAAAGGCATGGCGTCGGTCGTGCTAGCGGGCTTCGTGTGGTTCTGGCTCGATTCGAAGCCGCGCGATGCCAAATGGCTCACGCGCGACGAACAGGACGCGCTGGTCGCGAACATCGAAGACGAACAGCGTCAACGCGATACCGCGCACACGAGCGCCAAGCCGTCCGCCTGGTCGCTGATGCGCGATCCGCAGATCGTCATCTTCTGCCTGATCTATTTCTCGGTGTCGCTGACCATCTACGGCGCGACCTTCTGGCTGCCGAGCATCATCCGCAAGATGGGGCATCTGAATGACTTTCAGGTCGGCCTGTTCAACTCGATTCCGTGGCTGATCTCGATTGCGGCGATGTACTTCTTCGCATCGCTCGCGGCGAAGTTCAAGTTCCAGCAGGCGTGGGTGTCGTGCGTGCTGGTGATCGCCGCCGTCGGCATGTATGCGGCGGGACAGGGCTCGCCGGTGTTCTCATTCGTCGCGATCTGTTTCGCCGCGATCGGCTTCAAGGCCGCGTCGTCGCTGTTCTGGCCGATTCCGCAAGACTATCTCGACACGCGCATCGCCGCGCCCGTGATCGCGCTGATCAACTCGATCGGCAATCTCGGCGGCTTCGTCGCGCCAGCGACCTTCGGCTTTCTCGAACAGAAGACCGGTTCGATTCAGGGCGGCTTGACGGGCCTCGCCGTGATGTCGGTGGTGGCCGCCGTGCTGGTGTTTCTGGCGCGCATGGAGCCGCGTCACGGTAAGGGTCAATCGGGTTTCGTCGTCAAGACCAAGCGCGTTTCCTGAACGAGCGACGCTATTTGAGCGACACGCCCCAAAAAAGCGTCGGGCCGTAAGGATCGATCGTGAAGCCTTCCACGCCACGCGCAAGCGGCTGATACACGGTCGAATGCGCGATCGGCGTGAACGGCACCTGCTCCTTGAAAATCCGCTGCGCCTGAAGATACTGCGTGGTGCGCGCACGGACATCTACCGTTGCGCGCGCCTGTTTCACCAGATCGTCGAAGGGCTTGTAGCACCATTTGGCGAAGTTGCTGCCCTTCACGGCATCGCAGCCGAGCAGCACGCCGAGCCAGTCGTCGGGATCGCCGTAATCGCCGGTCCAGCCGATCAGCAGCGCATCGTGTTCGCCGGCCCGCGCGCGCCGAATATATTCCCCACACTCGTACGTGACGATATGCGCGCGCACGCCGATCTTCGCCCAATCCGCCTGAATCATCTCCGCCATCAGCTTCGCGTTGGGGTTGTAGGGCCGCTGCACGGGCATCGCCCATAGATCGAGATCGATGCCGTCGGGATAGCCGGCATCGGCGAGCATCGCCTTCGCGCGCGCGGGATCGAACGGCGCATCCTTGAGCGATGCATCGTAGGCCCATTGCGTCGGCGGCATCGGATTGGTCGCGCGTTGCCCCGCGCCCTGATACACCGATTCGATGATCGCGTGCTTGTCGATCGACATGTCCAGCGCGCGGCGCACGGCGGGATCGTCGAACGGCTTCTTCGACGTGTTGTAGGCGATATCGGCGAGGCGCGGATAACTCATCAACTGGCACTCGCCGGTGCGCAGTTTCTGCAAGCGCACGGCGGGATCGACGGTGATCTGAAACACCAGCCGCCGCACGCGCACGGCGTCCGCGCGCCAGTAATCCGGATTGGCGTCGAAGCTGATCGTCGCATCCTTCACATAGCTGCGAAACACGAACGGACCGGTGCCGACCGGATACTGATTGATGTCGCGCGCGTTGCCGCTCGCGAGCAGGCTATCGGCATATTCGCGCGACAGAATCGACGCGAACGGCATGGCGATTTTCTGCATGAACGGCGCATCGACGCTCGCAAGCGTGAAGCGCACCGTGTAAGGATCGAGCGCCTCGATCCGTGTGATGTTCTTCGCAAGACCGAGATCGCGGAAGTAAGGAAACACGACCGGATACGCCTGATGGAACGGCTGTTCCGGATCGAGCATGCGCATGAACGTGAACAATACGTCGTCAGCGTCGAAGTCGCGCGTCGGCTTGAAATACGCCGTCGTCTGAAACTTCACGCCGTGACAGAGATGAAACGTGTATTGCAAACCATCGGGCGAGATGTCCCAGCTTTGCGCGAGCCCGGGATTCACGCCCGAGCCGTCGAGCCTGAATTCGACGAGGCGATCGTGCACCGTGTAAGCGGCCGCCGTGGCCTCGACGCTGGTGGCGTATTGCGCGTCGTCAAAGCCGGCGGGGCTGGCTTCGGAGCAATAGACGAGCGTCGTGTCGGGAATGTCCGCTGCCGCATGGGCCGCGCACGCGCACGAGAGGAAGATCGCGATGAGCGTTCGGCCGGGCGCGCGTATGAAGCGTGTCGCGAATAAACCGTTCATGTCGCCGCCCGATGGGGTGCTGGAGGTGCCAAGCGCCGGTCGTTGCAGTATAGGTAACGCTGCAGAGCGATTCAAACCATCGGCGTAGCGTCGGATGCGGGTCGAACGTTCGTTCGTGGTACGAAAGCATCGTGACGGAGATGGGCGTCGCGAGCGCTTTATCGTCGGTATAGGATGAGATCGGGGATTTTCGCGCGTGCATGAAAGGATGACGAATGAATCTGCTGCTCACCATGCCGGAAGGCTTGTGTCGCGAAGGCATCGTGAGGCTGCTGCGTGAGTTCGCCGCCGATATCGAGGTCCGCGCAAGCTCCGACGTCACCGTGATCTGGCACGGCGAGCGCGCCGCCGATTGCGTCGTGATCGACGGCGTGCTGCTCAATCACGCGCGCGGCGAACTCGATGCTTTGCGCGCCTGTACGCGCGTGGCGCCCGTGGTCGTGCTGCTCGGGCAGGCGATGCCGACGGTCGTCGAGCAACTGATGGCGGCGGGCGTGGCGGGGTGCATCGAGATGTCGGCATCGGTCGAACTGTTTTTCAGCGCCTTGCGACTGGCGCTCGCGGGCGGCGTCTATGTGCCGCGTTCGTTGCTGTCGGTTGGCTTGCAGGAACCGCCGATCGCGCTCGATGCCTTGCCCGCGCACGATGCATCGCTCAGGCTCACGCCGCGCCAGATCGAAGTGCTCGCGCTGGTCACGCGCGGCCGCTCGAACAAGATGATCGCGCGTCAGCTCGATATGGCCGAGGCCACCGCCAAGACGCATCTCACGACCATCTACAAGGCGCTCAAGGTTTCGAGCCGGGGCGAGGCGAGCGCGCTGGCGGCGCGCTTCGCGAGCGTGCGCGAGGCGCAGGCGAATCGCTCGGCGAATGGCGCGATTCCGGTGGGACGTTTCCTCGTCAATATCGACAGCACGCACTATCGCGCGGGCGAAGTGCTGTTTCGCGAAGGCGATCCGGGCGGCGAACTGTTTTACGTCGAGCGCGGCATCGTGCGGCTGGCGGAGCTCGGTATCGAACTCGGCGCGGGGTCGGTGTTCGGCGAGATCGGACTGTTTTCGCCGAAGCATCGACGCACGTCGACGGCCGTGTGCAAGACCGTGTGCGAGATGCGCGCCGTGTCCGCCGACGATGCCATCCGGCTCTATTATCAAGAGCCCGAATTCGCGATGTATCTCATCAACTGCTGGCAAGCCGCCTGCAGGCAGACACGATGCGATGCGATGCGATGCGCCTGAATCGATCTTAGCGCGGAAGTCCACATAGGGTCCTTGATATTCGCGAGTCGAGTGAGTACGTTACTGTGTGCGGCTACAGGGTAGGGACCGTCATTTCGCTTGCCGAAGCATCGTCGGGCGAGCCTGCCGAACCGGCGTAGAACCTCTATAAAAAACCGCTCCGGATCGTTTGGTATCCTCATATTCGTAAAACTGTTTTCAGGAACGGGCGTGCGCGTCGCGGCACGGTCTGAGCCGTTTTCACGCTAGATGACATGGATAGGGGAACCGCCGTCGAGGCCAGCCATCTGCAACGCGTCACGCGCACGATTCTGTTCGCCGATCTGGTCGAGTCGTGCCGTCTCGCGGAAGCCGACGAGGAAGGCACGGCCACGCGCTGGCGCGGACTGCGCATGGCGATCGAAACGCGCATCGTGCCGGGACATCACGGCAGGCTGGTTCGCACCGAAGGCGACGGCCTGATGATCGTCTTCGAGGAAGCGCTCGAAGCCGCGCACTGCGCGCTCGATATCCAGCGCATGTGCCGACGCGGCGCGAGCGCGCAACCCGGCGTCGAACCGCTGCTGCTGCGCGAAAGCCTGCACGAGACCGATCTGCTCGCCGATCAACGCGATGTCTACGGACGCGGCGTGAATCTCGCGGCGCGCCTCTATAACCTCGCTGGTCCGGGCGAGATCGTGATCTCCGAGCGCATCCGCGAACGGCTCGCGCAGAACTGCAAGGATCAGATCGAAGACCTCGGCGAATGTCATCTGCGGCATCTCGCGCGGCCGGTGCATGCGTATCGGCTGGGCGGGCCGGGACCGCGTCCGGTAATCGCGCCTGGCGCGGCGGCGCATGCGCAACCGTTGCGCGCATCGGTCGCGGTGATTCCGTTCGCGGCGCGCGCGGTCGAGCCGGGTCACGAAGCGCTCGGCGAAATCCTCGCCGATGAAATCATCGCCGCGCTCTCGCGATGCGACCGGCTGCAGGTGATCTCGCGGCTGTCGACCAGCGTGTTGCGCAACCAGCGTCTGAGCGCGCGCGAGACCAGCGCGCTGCTCGATGCGCGCTATGTGCTGTCGGGCGCGTATCGGACGAGCCGCGACCGGCTGATTCTGTCCGCCGAACTCGCCGATGCCAGGTCCGATTGCGTCGTCTGGGCGCAGACCATGAGCGACAGCATCGGCGCGATCGTGCTCGGCGAAAGCGATCTCGCCGCGCAACTGCGGCAGGGCGTGGGCGCGGCCGTTGTCGCGCACGAGCTCGATCGCGCACGCACGCAGTCGCTGCCGACGCTGGAAAGCTCGATGGTGCTGCTCAACGCCATCGCGTTGATGCATCGCGGCGTGTTCGAGGAATTCGAGCGCGCCGGGCAGATGCTCGAAGTGCTCGCCGAACGCGCGCGCCGCCAGGCGACGCCTTACGCGTGGCTCGCCAAGTGGCATGTGCTGCGCTTCAATCGCGGCTGGACCACCGATCGTCTGGGCGAAGCGCAAGCCGCGCTCGATTGCGCGAAGGCCGCGCTCGATGCCGATTCGCAATCGTCGATCGCGCTGGCGGTCGAGGGCTTTGTGCAGACGAATCTGCTGCGCGAACTCGATATCGGCGAGGCGCGTTATTCGCGCGCGCTCGAAGTGAATCCGAACGATTCGCTCGCGTGGCTGCTCAAGGGCACCTTGCACGCGTTCAAGGGCGAAGGCGACGAAGCGGTGGCGGCGACGTCCTACGCGCTGTCGCTGTCGCCGCTCGATCCGCTGCGCAATTTCTACGAGTCGCTGTGCGCGACGGCGGCGTTATCGGCCAAGGAATACAAAAGCGCGATCCGGCTGGCGCAAGCCTCGCCGCGCGGCGGCCCGACCAATACCTCGACCTTGCGCGCGCTCGCCATCGCCCAATCGGAACTCGGTCTGCTCGACGACGCGCGCGCCACGGTCGCGCGCGTGCTCGCCATCGAGCCGGGGCTGACGGTCAAGCGCTATCTCGAGCGATCGCCGAGCGCCGGTTACGAAACCGGCCGGATCTGGTCGACGGCGTTGCAGCGCGCGGGTTTGCCGCCGGTCTGACGACGCGGGATGTTTGGCATTCATCGAATCGATGCAAGGGGCATCGAGGGTGTGTCACGGGGAGATCGACATGAGTGCAGAAGGTGGAGCAGGCGGCGCCGGGGGCGCGGGCGGGGCAGGCGGTGCGGGTGGCGCGGGCGTGGCAGGCACGCCGCCGAGCGTGTTGGGCGATGCGGAGTTGCTGACGCAGGCGATGATCTCGCATCGCGATGGCATCGTCGGGCCGTGGACCAATACGAACTTCGCGATTCAGCCGTGGCAGAACGACGGCGGTCATATCGAAGACGAACAGCAGATGTGGCGCTGGGACGACTGGGTGCGCGCGTCGGTGTACGACTTCGAACTGGCGTCGAATCTCGCGTTCGGCGTCGATCCGGGCACCAACGCGGCGTTGAAGAATCTGGGCGGCGTGCAACTCTGGCACCGCGATTTCGACCCCGGCACGGCGCCGTCAGCGCCAGTACCGATCGTCGCGATGTATCGGCCGCCCGAAAGCACCTTCGTGCAGCAACTCGCCTTCATGGATCGCTATTCCGATTTGCGCGCCGAACGCGCGAACGAAACGCTGATCCAGATGGGACCGCAGACGGCGTTCTGGTCGTCGATCCTCAACCTGAGCCCGATGCGCACGCCCAAGACGCTCGAACTGCTCAATACGGTGATCCGCTTTTCGATTCTCGTCGAGATGCGCTTCAAGCATGCGCTGGCGTGTGCGCGCGCGATCGACTATTCGCCGCAAACGCAGCCGATGATCGCCACGCCCGGCCACGGCTCGCTGCCGAGCGGCCACTCGACGCAGGCGTACATCATCGCCGAGGTGATGTGGGCGTTTTTCAACGAAGTGTTCGGCGGCAATAACCCGCCGAACGCGGCGGTCTGGACGACGCTGCGCGCCCAGTTGCTCGCGCAGGCGGCGCGCGTCGCGATCAATCGCACCATCGCGGGCGTGCATTTTCCGGTGGATAGCGCGGCGGGCCATGTGCTCGGCACGACGCTCGCCGAGTATTTCATCGCGCGCTGCAAAAGCGATCCGCAGGGTCCCCTGGGAGCGGTTCCGTACACGCCGCGCACGTTTCGCGGCGACAAATTCGTCGGAACCAACGACTTCGATCCGAACGAAGCGCTCGGTCCGCAGGGCGCGCCGCCGCCGCATGTCGTGCCGGGCGCGCCCGTCTCCACGGTGCGCCGCTCTCGCATCCTCGCGTGGATGTGGAAGAACGCGAAAAACGAATGGGACGGCACGTCCTACAACGGCAGCCACATTTGAAGGAGCGCAATCATGAGCACGCCTTCCGACGG
This sequence comes from Candidatus Burkholderia verschuerenii, assembly GCF_001189365.1. Classification (GTDB taxonomy): domain Bacteria; phylum Pseudomonadota; class Gammaproteobacteria; order Burkholderiales; family Burkholderiaceae; genus Caballeronia; species Caballeronia verschuerenii. Next base: position 29,219 of record NZ_LFJJ01000029.1, read on the forward strand.
CTGGACCGTGGACGACACCGGCGATTGGGCCGAGACGTTCGCCGGACTTCAGCCAACCTTCGAGCGCCTCGATCCGTATCTGGTCTGGGCCGCAGTCACGAATTTCGCCGATCTCGGCGGTCCGCCCGCGGGCTTCCTTCCCATCGCCATCGAGTTGAAGAACGGCACGACGCCGGCCGGCACGACGATCGGCGCGAAGGCGTTTGCCGAACAGATCGCCAACGACACCTTCATCTGGATGCTGGCGATGTATCGATCGCCGGCGCTCGCGGACACGCATTTCTGCACCGCGCACGTGACGCTCGATTTCGCGCAGCGCCTCGATCCCGCGCTGCTCGCGCAGATCGAGCGCTTCACGCTTGGGCTGCCAGTCGTGTCGGGTTTCGCGTCGCGCATGCAGCCGGACAAACCCGCCCAGCCGGACATGACGCCCGTCGCGTCGAATCCGGATTTCAAGAGCAAGGTCGTGACCGTGTGCGACGACGGCATCGCGTTCCTGCACGCGCGCTTTCACGCCGATATCGCGATGATAAAAACGCGCGTGCGCTGCTTCTGGAATCAGGACGACGATCCGGCCACGCCCGCGGCAGGCCTCGGCTATGGCCGCGAGTTTCTCGAAGCGGACATGGATAATCTGATGACGACGGCGAGAGGCGTCGGCGGTTTCGACGAGAACGCGGCGTATCGCGCGGCGGACTACACGGCCGTTGCCAGTTACTGGACGCACGGCACCTCGATGCTCGATCTCGCCGCCGGTCTGGACCGCGTTTTCCCGCCGCCGGCGCCGTCCCCGCAGCCGCATTTGCCCTCGGTGGACGCGCTGATCGGCGTGCAGTTCCGACTGCCGGGCCGCACCATCCGCGATACGTCCGGGCTCTGGCTCGACGTGCAGGCGCTCGACGCGTTGCGCTATGTAATCGAGCGCGAGCGCGGGATCGCCGGGCCGAATTGCGAGACGTTCATCAATCTGAGCTATGGCTATATTGCCGGTCCGCACGACGGTTCCTCGCTGCTCGAAGCGGCGATGGACGAACTCGTCGCCCTGAAAGCGTGCGATATCTTTTTGCCCGCCAGAAACAGCAATCTCGACCGCTGCCACGGCGTAAGGATCGTCGATCCCAAACAGCAGGAAACGCTGCGCTGGCGCGTGATTCCCGATCGCCATACGCCGAGCTTCGTCGAGATCTGGCTGGCGACGGAACCCGACAGCGATCCGAACAAGACCACGCCCGAGCCGGAGATCGATGTATCGATCGAGCTGCCCGACAAGACGCAGAGTCCGCCGATTCCGCCCGGCAGCGTTGCCGTGCTGCGGCGCGACGGCGACGTGCTGTGCACCGTCGTGCATCTCGGACGCGGCGCGCGCGGCAACCAGCCGATGATCCTCGTCGCGCTCGCGCCGACGGTCGTGCGCGGCGGCACGCGTCGTTCCGCGCCGAGCGGCGACTGGATCATCTGGCTGACGAACGGCGGCGAGCGGCGCGTCGAGGCGCAGGCCTGGGTCCAGCGCAACGAAACGCCCGCCGAGCTTCCGCCGCACGGCCGTCAGTCGCGTTTCGACGACGATCTCTATCCGCTCTTCAACCGCTTCACCGAGCGGCAGGACGTCGACGATGCCATGCCGAACACGTGGATTCTGCACGCCAACGGAATGAACTCGATCGCGACCGGCGCTGGTCCGGTGGTCGCCGCAGGCTACCGCATTTGCGATGGCGCGACCGCGCGGTATTCGACCGTCGGCGTCGATGCGCCGGGCTGGACGCCGCTCAAGCGGCTCGGTCCCGATCTCGCGGCGCTCACCGACCCACGGCCGTGCTGCCCAGCGTGATGGCGGCCGGTTCGCGCAGCGGCTGTTCGATTCCCGTCGAAGGCACCAGCGCCGCCGCGCCGCGCGTGCTGCGCCGGGTCGTCGCGCCGGGCACGCCGCCGCAGAACAGTCCGCCGCCTGGCGGCTTGCCGAGATCGCCGGCGCGGCTTCGGGCGCGCGGATTTGCGGTGCGGCAGGTCATCGCGCCCGGCGCGCCGGGCAGTCCGTTGCGTGAGTCCACCTGGAACGCGGAAGAAATCGACCGCCGCACGACCGAAGCGAATGTCGGCGCAGGCGGGCGAAAGCTGACGCTCCGAATCCAGCCGCAGCACGCGCGAGAAAATGAACTGCGAGATCAGTTCTTCCTTGTCCTCGGCCAGCGCGCGCAGTTCCGCCGGATAGTAGCCATGCAGCGCGCGGCGCACCAGCAGATAGATGCGCTCCATCTCCGTCCCGCTCAGACTGGCGCGGCGATGCCACAGTTCGAGCAGCGTCGTCGCCTCGGGCGCGAAGGCCGGTTCGGTGACGTTCAGCGCGTCCATGACGACCTCCGCATCGCGCGCGCGACGGTGTGATGACGCACGAGCGCGCGCTTGACCAGCTCGAGCGGAGTGAGCGCGTCGTGTCGCGCCGGTGTTTCATCGGCCGGGAGGACGGATCGGGAATTCGATGCAGGCAATGCGAACTTGTTCATGACGCCTCCACGGCCAATGGATCAGCGCGGTCGCGTGCTGAAAGCACATCCGCTGACGGCCTGACGCGGCAGGCACGCTGCGGCTCGCGAACCGGCTAAGGTCGAGCGAGGCAGGTTCGTGCATCCAAGGTAGGAGGGACGGGGCGGTCGCAACATCGGCCGGACGATCTACATCGAAAGTCGTAGAGGCGTTCGGTCGGGCGACGGAGGGACGCGAGGCAAGGCAAGGAAAGCGAGCAAAGTGGAGGGGGCGGCCTCGCGCGTGGACGCGAGACTGCCCGGCGTCGTGCTTACTGGCCGTGATAGATATCGCAAAACGGCCAGGGCTGGCAGCGGGTGTTGGACGAGCTGCGAGTGTCTTGCGACATCGAACCCGAATCGCTTGTCGCCGCGCGGCCACCGTAACTCGTGCTGTCGGCGGCATTGGATGCGCTCGCCTGATCGTTCGAAGCCGGCACGGTCATATTGGTGCCGTCGCTGGCATCCTGAGCCAGCGCGACGTTCATCGTCAACGCGCCCGCGAGCGACGTCATCAGCGACGCCGCCAGAAGCAGTTTGTAGCTCATGGCAATTCTCCTTTCAGATAGGTGTGGACGACTGCCGCTCGACGGCAGACCGGACAGGCAAGACGCATGCATGCGGCATCGAAGGCGCGCGCATGGACGGATCTCATCGAGGTGACGCTGCGCAATCGGATCGCGCACAGGGAAGACGAGCGAGCCGCGCGCGTTTGAAAAATCCCTCGGCCGATGCGCTGAATCCGCCGCTTTCAAAATCGTCGGCCGTATCGCGTTATCAGCACGCGGCCTGCGTGTTGGATGTGCGTGTCAGTGTGTGTATGTGGCCGTGCGCCCCGACCGTCGTCAGGCGGCGGGAAGATGCGATCCGCGCGCGTCGCGGATCCGATTCGTGGAGGCCAGCCATGTCCGACGAGAACAGTCAGCAGGAACCGGGAGCGAGCGCCGAGCGCTGGAGCTATGCCGGAAAAAATGTGCCGAAGTTGATCGAGAATTGCGAGCGGCTGCTCGAGTACGCATCGAGCAACGGCATCACGGCCGCGCACGACATTGCCGCCGATATCGCCAGCGCACGCGAAGCCTTCGCGCGCGGACGATGGAGCGCCGATCACGAGAACCGGCTGTATGCGGCGAAAGCGCGGCTGTCGGAAGCGATCCGCCCGGTGACGCTTCATACGCTGTGCGACAGCACCATCGCCGAAGCCAAGAAGCTCACGCGCTTCTATTTCCGTTTGACGCTGGCGCTCGTGGTGTTCATCGTGCCGGCGTCGATGGTCGTGTTCACCGATTCGGCGTTGTCGGCGAAGGGCAAGGAACTGATCGCGGAGAACGATCGCATCTCGCTCGATTTGCATAACGAACTGCAGAACTACCACCTCTCCATCGAGGCGCAGGGGCGCGCGACATCGACGGTCGATGCGTCCGCGCGCAAGACGGCACCGTCGACCGACACCTGCCCGGCCGCGCCCGACCTGGTCGCCGTCTCCGTTTCGAAGTGCAACGCCGCCGCCGGCACGACGCCGCCCAACGATTCCACGCTGAAGCTGTCCGTCATGCCGCCCGCGCTCGAACTCAAGCGGCAGATGCAGGACTTCGCCCGCAATAACCGCCAGCTTTACGCCGAGACCAAATGGCTGATCGACCTGACCCTGCACGCGAGCGAGAACGTCTACGACTCGCCGTGGATGTCGAGCGGTCCTGCCTTGCGACGCAACCTCGAACTCGAACTGCCGATTCTCATGAAGTCGGGTTCCGCCCGCAATGACGACTCCGGCGATCAGATCGCCACGGCGGCCACGACCGCGCTCAGCGCGAAAGAAGCCATCGAGGACGGCCAGGACATCCGCGCGATGGCGCAGAACGCGCAGCGCACCAGCGACATCTTCTGGGGCGCGGTGTCGACGTATCTGCTGCCGGTGGTGTATGCGGTGCTGGGCGCGCTCGCGTTCATTCTTCGCGAGATGACCGAGCAGAACGCAAGGCGCACTTTCTATCCGGCCTACGCGCGGCTCGCCAATCGGATGCGGCTGCTGACGGCGGTAATCGTCGGCACGGTGATCGGCCTGTTCGATCACGCGTTCAAGCTGCCCGGCGCGATGGCATCGGCGTCGCCGCTGGCGATCGCGTTCATCTCGGGCTATGCATCGGATGCGTTCTTCGCCTTCCTGAACCGCGCGGGTTAGTCGCCGGCCGATAGGCGTTGACGAGCGCGCTTCAAAAACGCCGTGGCTGAATCGTCATGCAAGGTGCAGGCACGGGGACACGCCGTGGCCGCTTTTGATCCGCGTTACGCGACGCGCTTATCCAACGAAGGGCGACGAAGGGAGCAGTGCAATGAGCAGCTTTGACGATGCGTTCAAATCGCTGATCGGCAGCGAAGGTGGCTACGCGTTCAACCAGGCCGACCCGGGCGGCGAGACCATGTGGGGCGTGACCGCGCGCGTCGCGCGGGCGCACGGCTATACCGGTCCGATGCGCAATCTGCCGCTCGCCACGGCGATGCAGATCGCGAGGACGAAGTACTGGGACCCGCTGCAACTCGACGCGTTCGATCCGCGCGTCGCGTTCCAGATTTTCGATGCCAATTACAACGGCGGCTTTGTCGTGCTGTGGATGCAGAAAGCCTCCGATTCGGAGCCCGACGGCAAGTTCGGCCAGCACACGGTGGACGCCGTGCGCAACACCGATCCGATGAAATTCACGATGCGTTTCAGCGCATACCGGCTGCGTTACCTGATGAACCTGCACGCGTGGCCGACCTTCAGCCGGGGCTGGACCGACCGGCTCGCCAAAAACCTGTTATTGGGAGCTGCATGATGGACTGGACCAAAGTGTCATCGACTATCGGTTCGACGGCGCCGCTGCTGGCGGGGCTCGTGGGCGGACCGATCGGGCTGGGCGTCACCGCCGCCTCCACGATTCTGTCGCATGTGCTGGGCACGGCGAACGATCCGGCGTCGGTCAAGGCCGCGCTCGACGATCCCGCCGCGCTCGACAAGGTGCGGCAAGCGGAAAACGCGAACTCCGTGCAGCTTCAGCAACTCGCGGTGACGGCGGCGCAGGCGCAGCTCACGCATCAGATGGAGATGGCGCGCGTCGATGCGGCGGATCGCAAGGACGCGCGCGACATGAGCGTGGCGACGCGCGACTGGGTGCCGAAGGTGCTCGCGATGGTCGTGACGATCGGCTTCTTCGGCATCATGCTGCTGATGACCGTGCACCCGACGCCGCCGCTCAATCGCGATCTCGTCAACATCATCCTCGGCTCGCTCGGGACGGCGTGGATCAGCATCATCGGCTATTACTTCGGCACGTCGGCGGGCTCCGCGCGCAAGACCGAACTGATGGCGCAGCAGTAGAGCGCGCCGAGCACGACGGACAGCACCATCGCGGTCGTCGAAACGGCACCGAAGGCATCCTCGACCTCCTCGAACCCGGCCACCCCGCGCGCCATATATTTGACGCGCCAGAGCCTTTGCCATTTTCGGTTCTCGACGACCTCGGGTCGGTCGCATTGCGGAAATATGCGCGCAAGCGGCTAGGCAAGCGCATCGCCGACGGCGGATGCTAGGCATTATCAGTGCTACGCCCCTATTTTGAGAGTCACCCGCCTATCGGTCGGTAGCTGGCAAATCGTTGACGATGTGGATGGCGGTCTCGACGGACTCATATTGGCCGAGCACAGCGGGATCGCAGAAGCGTGCACCTCGGCTTTACGGACGCTAATTACTCGCCGGTGGGACGACCGTACAACCAGCCACACCGACCGCTATATTGCGCCACCGTGCATCATTGACCGATCCGAACCACAAAGCGACCGCGCAATCGACGATCTGGCAGGGGAAGAGGCCTTATCTCCCTATGACGGAACTCACACGCGGCTGTCGCACGGTACCTAGTCGTGTGGCAGGCTGATGAAGTCAGCGGCACTGGCACGTTACTTCGCCTTATACCTCTCTTGAATCGCCGCATCAATGTCCAAAAAGTAGCTTTGGAAGGCCTGCAACACATGGGTAAGGAAGGCGCTTCCGATGATGATTTCGCTGTTCGGGCTCAAGCTTAATTCTTGGGTTCCTTTGATGTAGGCAAGCTCGGGCTTCTGGTCGGCGTTCACTCGTCCGTCTGCATGAACGAAGAGGTTGCGGATGGTCTGAATCTGTTTGATCTCCCTCCACTGCCCAGTGTCGCGCGGCACGTTCAGCAGCGCAACTTTCTCCAGGAAAAGATTGGCTCGCTCCAATCCATTGCCCTTGATATCCTTCAAGGTTAATACCAAGTTCTCCGCTCGGGTGAATCGCTGACAAAGCATGTCAAGCTCATGCTCAAGAAAGGAGAAGAGCGTGATGAAGGCCGAACGGCGTTGAAGGTTAGGGGAAAAAACTTCGAAGACGTCGTGCATGTCCCATGTTTGGTCATCTACACCCAAATAGTGCTCAACCCAGACGTCGGGTTGCTCGTCTTCTTCGCCCTCAATGATGTCGACGATTTTATCGTTGCGGAAGTCGGCAACGCCTTGTGTTACTTGCGTCTCAACGCTCGTAATGTACACCTGCATGAGTTCTGTTTCTGACTCGATGTGGTAGGCATACCAACGTCTAGGGTGGAACATGTTTTTGAGCATCGTCTTCTCGTGGCTTCAGTGATTCTTCTCGGCTTCTTTGGTCCCAAACATTGCTGCTAAAAGTCCTTCGTCTCAAAGAGGAAGTCCTTGCAATAACTCTTGAAATGGGCTGCTTCAGGTTGGGATCGACCGTTCGAGCGTGTCGCGGCGAGCCTTCGCCGAAACCTGCGAAGCAGTGCCCGACCGACTTACGTCATGCTGAGCGGAACGAGGCCTGCGCCGCGCAGTGCAGAGATTCAATCGGAGGGGGCATGGCGCACGTCCCGAGCCTTCTTGAACGTCTTCAGCAGCGTGTCCGGCATCACATAGAGGTCGCCGCGTGCCCTTGAGCACGCGACGTAGAGCTTGTTTCGCGAGGTCGCAGCCATCTCGGCCAACCTACCCGCCGAAAAGCGCTTCCAGGATTCGGCATTTAGGACGACGCAGACGTCCTGATAGTGGTCGCGCCCCTTGGAGTCACCCCAGTTCTGCGAGTAGCAGCCGTACCGACCGTGCTCTTGAAAAAAGAGCTTGACGGTGCCTGGAGACGCGTAAAGCTCTGCCGCCTCTGACAGTTCGCTGACAACTGAGACTTGAGTGTAGCGCTCCGAGTGCGCATAAATGTCCACCCCGATCTTTTCTCGGATGAACGAGCAAACCGTGGTACTGCAACGGTGACTTTTAAGCAGGGAAGTCGTGTCAACAGTCAAACCGGCAAATCGCAAGGCATCCTTGAAGCGGTCATAGCTATCATGCAGTCCTTTGTTGACTGCGCCATCCGCGCTGGTGGAGTACGTATGTTGATAGAAGTCACCGACCAACAGCACCGCTACATTAGCCTGGACAATCTGCTTGAGTAGATTGAAGTGATGCCCGCCTATGTCCTGTACCTCGTCGACGCAGACCTGGTCATAGTAGCGCTCCAGTCGACGCTGAAGCGCCGGGATGCACCCGTGCACATCCAAGGCCTTCGCCATTCGCGCGTGGTAGATGCGACAGCTCTCCGTGACGTACCGATCCCGGCTTTTGAGCTTCTGGCGTGTTGAATAATTGCTCGGCCTCTCGAACGCGATTCCCTTTGTCTGCATCTTCATCAGAAGCAACGGCCGGTAACAAAACGAATTCAAGAACGTGAAGTAGGTACAGACCGTGATGTTGTCAGGAAGGTACCCGAACTTCACAAGAACGCGGCGACGTATCTCCTCGTAGTTGCTCTCTGTGTAAGTGATGAGCAGGACCCGTTTCAAAAGGTCGAGCTCGTTGATAAGGCGCGTGGTCTTCCCTGAGCCGGCGACCGCGAAGATTACTCGTTTATCCATTTGATGGCCTCCTGTATGTATCCAGGGGCTATCAGCTCAGCTTCCTTTGCCAGCAGAAGCTCAAACGCCGCGTCAGCCTTGTTGGCAAGCATGTACGCCAATGGTTCGAGCTTGCGCTTTGGCTTGCGGAAAACCTCGTCGCAAACCGGCTTGTTGTCTTCATACTGAACCGCACCGGGAATGTAGGAGACTTCGGATCTTGGCTGTAATGGAGATTTGAAGTATGGAAAACGAAAGCAAGGCAAGGAAGCCCACCGGGACGCGATATTCAGATGAGGTGCGGGAGCTGGC
>NZ_LFJJ01000304.1 GCF_001189365.1 Candidatus Burkholderia verschuerenii
CACCATATCTGAGTTGCATGCCCATTTGTAAGAATTGTCTACTGCTTAGAGGTAATTGCACATAAATGCACACATTTGCACCGAAATTATTGGGCATAGAAATTGTTAGTGACATGCTAAATGTACATAATGGATGGCTGTGAATTTTTTGTCGATGTGTTGAAATGTCAATGATACTTGGGTGTGCTGCGGATATTTGTGCTAAAATTTTGAAGATTCTAAGCCTGCTAGTCTGTTAATTGTACCTTGTTCTATAAACTGATTGAAAAATTTTTCAGGTACAATATGGCACGTGCGAAAAAGAAGAGTCGCACCGAAGCGTCGACTAGCAGCCAGGGCGAGCCGCTCGCTCAGAGCTGGCAGGACTACCTCCCGGACTACGATCACCGTCCATTAGTAGACGAGCGGCCACTCAAGCATGAGGAGCCGCTCCAGGCGTACGTTGATCGACGACGATGGAAGGTCTTCGCTGGGAGCTCCAGATTAGCGCCTGCGGATCGAGGCCTGGTCAAGGAAGTCTATGCCAGACTTCAGTTTGACCAGCTGAGCGAGATGGAGATCGACGGCTGTACAGTCAACTTCTCGCCAGAGGCAATTAATGCCCATTTTGGCTTGCGTCGTCCACCGATTGATCAGTTTCGGACGATGCAACCATCGGAGCGGGACATATGCTTGGAGTTGACTGGAGCGGAACCACGGACAGACGGGCGGAAGCACATACCGAAGGCAGATCTGACACCGAAGGCGAGGTTGATTAACCTCTTTGTCAACTCTCGCATTATGCCGACTACGCTCAATTCGGAGATACGAGAGCGAAGAGCCCGCCTTATTTACGCGATCAGCCGCGATCTGGCGGTGGACATTGGCCAGGTGATCCGCGAGGAGATGGAGGCAGGGACTCGGCCAGTTAGAGCGAATGCATCGCTGGGGTTTCCCAACCTCATCACAGCGATGTGCATTCGAGCCGGGATCAGGCCCAGAGGAGATCCATCGAGCTTCATTCCAGTGGGGTCGGAGATCCGGTTTGAGACGATCAGACACCGGGACCCACCTCCACTTCGCCAGGAGCCTCCTCCGCCGTCACCTCCTACACAGAGCCCGACATTGCCACCTCCATCACCGCCGCCATCTCCGCCACAGCAGCAGCAGCAGGAGCCAGAGCAGTCCGAGCCGGAGCCAGAGACTGCACGTGCCACACAGTATGGACAGATCCGCGAGGACATCCAGATGATCCGAGAGGACGTCGATATCCTCCGGACACACGTCGACCACGGATTCCTCCAGATCCGGTCAGAGATTCAGTCACTCCGGGAGCTCATCCTGAGCAGATTCCCAGCACCACAGCCACCTCCTCAGCAGTAGCCGTACATTCATTCAGGGAGACACCTGTCTCGTTTTGCGTGCCAAGTGTACGATTTTGTAGTTT
>NZ_LFJJ01000305.1 GCF_001189365.1 Candidatus Burkholderia verschuerenii
CCCTCCCGCCCTCGCCGCCCCCCCCCCCCGCCTCCCGCTCCCCGGCCGTTGCTGGCCGGGGCGGGGCCCCCCCCCGCCAGCGCGAGCAGCACGCCGCCGATCACGGTACCGACGACGATCGCGATCAGCGCGTGCGGCAGCGACAGGCCCGGCACGAGCAGCGCGCCCGCCTGCGCGACCAATAGGCCGATGCCGAGCGAGAACCACAGCGCGAAGGCATCGCTGAAACCGAAGGCGCGCCGTTGCGGCGGCACGGGCAGAAGCGGGGCGTAAGTATCGGATTCGCCGATGTTGTCTTGCTGCATGAGCGTGCGTCCCTATATGTCTTTTGGCCGCGTGCGCCGGGTTTCGATTCGGGCCGCGCGCGCGACTGTCATAATGACCCGATTTTGCGGCGAGTTGTGCGCCGGCGCGCACCGCCGCACACCATCTGTCGTTTGGCCGATGCCGCGGCACGCCGCAAAAGGGCAAGATTATCGCTGCCTTTGAGCTTATTTGAACCCCGCGCGTCGTTCGCTTCGAGCGACGCCCGAATCGCATCCCGACAGCACATGTTCGAAGAAAACCGTGGCACCGTTCCGCTCGCGGAGCACCTGCGTCCCCGCACCATCGACGACGTGATCGGCCAGAAGCATCTGCTCGGTCCCGCGAAGCCACTGCGCGTCGCGTTCGAATCGGGCGAGGCGCATTCGATGATCCTCTGGGGCCCGCCCGGCGTCGGCAAGACCACGCTCGCGCGCCTCATGGCCGATGCCTTCGACGCCGAATTCATCTCGCTGTCGGCGGTGTTGTCGGGCGTGAAGGATATCCGCGAGGCGGTCGAGACGGCGCAGATTCATCGCGCGAACGGGCGGCAGACGCTGGTGTTCGTCGACGAGGTGCATCGCTTCAACAAGAGCCAGCAGGATGCTTTCCTGCCGCATGTCGAGTCGGGATTGTTCGTGTTCGTCGGCGCGACGACGGAAAATCCGTCGTTCGAGGTGAACAGCGCGTTGTTGTCGCGGGCGGCCGTGTACGTGCTGAAGAGTCTCGATGCGGACGAATTGGCGGAATTGCTCGGCCGCGCATCCGCCGAACTCGGCGGCCTGACCTTTACCGACGAAGCCCGCGACGCGCTGATCGGCTCCGCCGACGGCGACGGCCGCAAGCTACTGAACAACCTCGAAATCGTCGCGCGTGCGGCGGCGCAGCAAAAAAAAATCGATATCGACGGCGCCTTGCTGGGCAGTGCGCTCGCGGAAAATCTGCGCCGTTTCGATAAAGGCGGCGACGAGTTTTACGATCAGATCAGCGCACTGCACAAATCCGTGCGCGGCAGCAATCCGGACGCGACGCTGTACTGGTTCTGCCGCATGCTCGACGGCGGCGCGGATCCGCGCTATCTGGCGCGGCGCATCGTGCGGATGGCGTGGGAGGACATCGGCCTGGCCGATCCGCGCGGCGCGCGCATCGCGCTGGACGCGTCGGAAACGTACGAGCGGCTCGGCTCGCCCGAAGGCGAACTCGCGCTCGCGCAGGCGCTGATTTATCTCGCCGTCGCGCCGAAATCGAACGCCGGATACAACGCGTACAACGAGGCGCGGCGTTTCGTCGGCAAAGATCAGTCGCGCGCGGTGCCGGTGCATCTGCGCAACGCGCCGACCAAGCTGATGAAGGAACTCGGCTACGGTCACGAGTATCGCTACGCGCACGACGAGCCGGACGCCTATGCCGCCGGGGAAACCTATCTGCCGGACGGCATGCGCGATCCGCACTGGTATCAGCCGACGCCGCGCGGTCTCGAAGGCAAGATCGGCGAAAAGCTCTCGCGCCTCGCCGATCTCGACGCGGCCTGGCGGCGCGAGCATCGCGACGAGAAAAAACGCTGAGCGTTTCATTCGCGACGTGCGCGCGTTTCAGACAACGCGCCATTCGCTGCACCGCGTCGTGAACTAGACTCGACGATTAGCGCGCCCATGACGACCCATAGCGACTCATGGCCGTGCGCTAAAATCGACCATTCTGATTACTTAAGAAAGCTGCCCCGACATGCTCGACATTCAACACCTCCGCAAAGACCTGGACGGCGTCGCGAAGCGCCTCGCCGATCGCGGCTTCACGCTGGACGTCGCCGCGTTCGCGGCGCTCGAAGCCGAGCGCCGCGAGATCCAGACCCGCACCGAAGAATTGCAGGCGCGTCGCAACAGCCTGTCGAAGCAGATCGGCGCGATGAAAGGCCGCGGCGAGGACACCTCGGCGGTGATGGCGGAAGTGGGCGGCATCGGCGACACGATGAAGGAATCGGCGGCGAAGCTGGAAGATATCCAGAAGCGTCTGTCGGACCTGATGCTGACCGTGCCGAATCTGCCGCACGAAAGCGTACCGGTGGGCCGCGACGAAACGCAGAATGTCGAAGTGCGGCGTTGGGGTTCGCCGCGCGCGTTCGACTTCGAAGTGAAGGATCACGTCGATGTCGGCGCGCCGCTCGGTCTCGATTTCGAGACGGGCGCGAAGCTGTCGGGCGCGCGCTTTACGCTGTTGCGCGGCCCAATCGCGCGGCTGCATCGCGCGCTGGCGCAGTTCATGATCGACACGCACACGGAGCAGCACGGCTATACCGAGGCGTACACGCCGTATATCGTCAATCCGGAGATTCTGTACGGCACCGGCCAGTTGCCCAAATTCGCGGACGACATGTTCCGCGTCGAGAAGGGCGGCGACGAGAACACCGTCACGCAATATCTGATCTCGACCTCCGAAATCTCTTTGACGAACACCGTGCGCGACAGCATCCTCGACGCCGATGCCTTGCCCGTGAAGCTCACCGCGCATTCGCCGTGCTTCCGCTCGGAGGCCGGTTCCTACGGACGCGATACGCGCGGCCTGATCCGCCAGCATCAGTTCGACAAGGTGGAAATGGTGCAGGTGACGTCGCCGGAACAGTCGTACGCCGCGCTCGACGAAATGGTCGGCCAGGCCGAAACGATCCTGCAGAAGCTGGAACTGCCGTATCGCGTGATCACGCTGTGCACCGGCGACATGGGCTTCTCGGCGGCGAAGACCTTCGACCTCGAAGTGTGGCTACCAGCGCAGAACACGTATCGCGAAATCTCGAGCTGCTCGAACACCGAGGCGTTCCAGGCGCGTCGCATGCAGGCGCGTTTCCGCAATGCGCAGGGCAAGCCGGAGTTCGTCCACACGCTGAACGGCTCGGGCCTCGCGGTCGGCCGCACGCTGGTCGCGGTGCTGGAGAATTTCCAGAACGCCGACGGTTCGGTGACCATTCCGGCAGCGCTGCGCCCGTATATGCGCGGCGCCGAGAGAATTACGCTTGCTTCGTGACACCTTTTTGCAAAAAGATGCTTGGCAAGCTCGGAAGAGTTCGCTATAATCTCGTTCTTCGTTGAGCATGACCAGTTCAGCGAAGGCCTGAAAAGGCAGCCGGAGAGGTGGCAGAGTGGTCGAATGTACCTGACTCGAAATCAGGCGTACGGTTTCCCGTACCGTGGGTTCGAATCCCACCCTCTCCGCCACCTATTTCGAACGCCTCGTCGGCCATTGGGCAGCGAGGCGTTTTGCTTTTCAGCAGTCGCGCGCCGTTTGACAACTCTTTTTCAGACATTACGCGTATCCATCGCGCGCATTGAAACGTACCTTTGAGTGGCTTGCTCCGTGCTCGCCTGCGCGGGGGAAGCCTTCAATGGGTAGGTTGGTATTGGGCCTCGCGCGTATTAGCGTATCGCGAGGCCTTTTTTTCGTCCGCGCCTTTTGATCCAATCGACGTTCTCGTGAACACCACGGCCGGTTCGCCATCTAACCGCCCTGAACGAAGAACGGAGATTCGCCTATGAAACGACGCAGCATCGCCCCATTCGTCCTCGCGCTGACGACGCTCGCCCCTCTGCCCGCGCACGCGGAGACACGTCCGGACGCGCAATGGCGAATCGCGGAAACCACGCTCTTCGATCTGATTCAGAACGGCTACGGCATCGTTGCGGTGACGAGCGTCGCGGCGCGCAGCACGGGCCTTCCGCAGGACACCTATATCCTGCAGAAGAACAACAGCGTGTTTCGTTGCGTCGAGACGCGCGCCGCCGAGACCGGCGCGGCGCGGGCGAACGGCCCGCTGCGCTGCGCGGAACTCGTGCGCCCTTACACGGAGTGAATCCGACGCTCAGTTGTCGTCGGATCTGACCGGCGGCCGTTGATGCGGCGCCGGCTCGGCCTTTTGCGCGTCGGGCGCGGGAACGGGCTTGCGCCGATCGTCGCGCGTGGGCGCCGCCGACGCAGGCGTCTGCTGACGTGCGGGCGCACCGCTGGCGCCGCGATTCTTGTCCTGTGACATGACATCCTCTTTCGAAAGCATCAGCCGACCGGTGCTTCTCCTTCGCCCGTCTGCTTGCCGGGCCGGTCGTTCGGTCCCTGCTTGCGTCCTTCGTCCTGACGCTCGGGCAGTTTGCTCTTTTCGTTGTCGCTGTGCTCGACCGGTTGTGCGCTTTCGCTCTGATTCTGATCGCTGCTCATGGCTTCCTCCCCGCTTGATGACGATACGTAAGCCTTCGTCAGCAAGCCTCGCGCCCGCGAAACGACTACCATCGAGGTATCGCCCACGCCGGTTCGACGCGATGCCACGATTCCTCTCAAACACGTTCGTTTTCGCGATGCTCATCGCTGGCGTGAGCGCGTGCACGTTCACGCCACCGCCAAGCGTCGTGCAGGCGCGCAACACCGCGACGCCCGCGCCCAGTCAGGCGCTCACCGACTACAAGGCGCGCATTTTCGAGCGCAATCCGTCGCTGGTGCTCAAGGGCATTCCGCAGGCGATGCTGCGCTCGTTCGTGCTGGTCGCGCTTACCGTCGATCGGAACGGACGGCTGGTGCAATCGTCGGTGTATCGCACGAACGGCGACGACGAAGCCGAAGCCACCGCGCTGGCGTCGCTGCGCCGCGCGTCGCCCTTGCCCGCGCCGCCGGCGCGTCTGCTGAACGGCGCCGGCCAAATCGAACTGTTCGAAGGCTGGATGTTCAACGACAACGGCCAGTTCCAGCTGCAAACGTCGCATTCGCCGCAAGCGTCGAGCATCGAGTGATTGGCGCAAGCGGCGCACGCTCGTTATAATTTTTGACATCCCTGCCGGACCGACGTCCGGCGCGGCCTTCGCGACGCGCTTCACCCCGCGCGCCCCGCGAAGCGCCCTGCCGCTGCCCTCGCGCCACCCCTGCGCCTTCAGCAAGACAACTCGCAACACCCTTCATCGCCGTTTTTCGACCCAGATCAGCCGAGCCGATCGACGATTCCGTTCGTCCATCCGCATCGCCCATTGCGAGTCGATGCGCGCGACAATGCAGCACCGACGCAGCAAATAAGCAACACGACAAACGGAGACATCATGGCTACGCCCTCGTTGTCCGCCGCCAAGCCCGGCGACGGATCGCAAAGCGCCTCGCGCGTGATTTTCGCGAGCTTTATCGGCACCGCGATCGAGTTCTACGATTTCTACGTCTACGCGACGGCCGCCGCGCTCGTCATCGGGCCGGTATTCTTCCCGCACGATTCGCCCGCTGCGCAAGCCTTGTCGGCCTTCGTGACGTTCGGCATCGCGTTCGTCGCGCGGCCGATCGGCTCGTTCCTGTTCGGCCATTTCGGCGATCGCATCGGGCGCAAATCGACGCTCGTCGCATCGCTGCTGGTGATGGGCCTGTCGACGACGCTGATCGGCTTCGTGCCCGGCTACGACTCCATCGGCAGTCTCGCGCCGATCCTGCTGTGCGTGCTGCGCTTCGGGCAAGGCATCGGCCTCGGCGGCGAATGGGGCGGCGCGGCGCTGCTGGCGACCGAATACGCGCCGCAAGGCAAACGCGGCCTGTTCGGGATGTTCCCGCAACTCGGGCCGTCGATCGGCTTTCTCGCATCGAACGGGCTTGTTTTTGGGCTCGCGCTGACGCTTTCCGACGAGCAATTCCGTAGCTGGGGATGGCGCGTGCCGTTCATCGTCAGCGCGGTGCTGGTCGCGCTCGGGCTTTACGTGCGCCTGAAGATCGCGGAAACGCCCGCGTTCCGCACGGCCGTCGAGCGTCACGAACGCGTGAAGGTGCCGATCGCAGCGTTGCTCAGCCGCCATCTCGCGCCGACGCTGCTCGGCGCGTTCGCGATGGTCGTCTGCTACACGCTGTTCTATATCTCGACGGTGTTTTCGCTGTCGTTCGGCGTCGGCAAGCTGCATTTCGCGCGCGAAACCTTCCTCGGCCTGCTGTGCTTCGCCGTGCTGTTCATGGCGATCGCCACGCCGATCTCGGCCATCGCGAGCGATCGATTCGGCCGCAAGCCGGTGCTGATCGTCGGCTGCATTCTGGCCATTCTCTCGGGCTTCACGATGGCGCCGCTCCTCGGCAGCGGCAACACGATTCTGGTCGCGCTGTTCCTCACCATCGAGCTGTTCCTGATGGGCGTGACCTTCGCACCGATGGGCGCGCTGCTGCCCGAACTGTTCCCGACCAACGTGCGCTACACGGGCGCGGGCGTCGCGTATAACCTCGGCGGCATTCTGGGCGCGTCGGTCGCGCCGTATATCGCGCAGTTGCTGGCGAATCGCGGCGGGCTGACGTGGGTCGGCGGGTATGTAGTCTGGCCTGCAAAATTGAATTTGCCGGAATGGACCCGACGACGCAGTCTGGTGCAGACGTAAACGCACATCTCAGCCAGGTCTGCAGCGCACGAGTAGAGGTTGAGGCATGAC
>NZ_LFJJ01000306.1 GCF_001189365.1 Candidatus Burkholderia verschuerenii
CGGAACAATGGACTCCAGTCGTCCCCATATCTCATCGGTCAGCAACATTCGACTCATCTTGATCGCTTACGCAAAAGATGAGATGTAAACACATTTCTTCAAATGTGAACAGAGCCTAGTGAATCTGGATACGGCGTCGAATCGATGGCACGCGGATATCCTTGCCGAAATGCGCACTTATTGCTCAAAGAACGCACAGAAACGTGTACTGACGCGAAATTCGCAGTTGGCTCGCTTACTTGTTTAAAACCCAAGGTCTTGATTTGTCGGGGAGGCGGCTTGTTTGCGATGGGCTTCGTTACTTCGAGGGTGACGATAGCGAAAATCTGGTGTGCGATTCAAGTTCTGAAACAGCTCGCCGCTATCACCTATGGGGCCAACGGTGAGTTTGTCCGGAAGCTTCGAGCACCTTTCTTTGTTAGGGCATCAATTCATGAAATACTTAAAAATTGGCACAAGGCTCGGTCTGGTTTTTGCGCTGTTTATGGTGTTTATGGTGTTTATGGTGTTTATGGTGTTTATGGTGTTTATGGTGTTTATGGCCGCGCTTGCGGGCGTGGCCATTGATCGTCTTGCGGATCAGAATGCCATCACTCGTCGCATCACCGAAAACCTGTACGCTAAAGCGGCCGCGACCTCAAAGATCGCCTTTCTTGCCACTGACATGGGGCGCACTGTGCGCAGCGCGATTTTGCGAAGCGACCCAGCTGGGATCGAGAAGAACAAGGCTCTGTTTGAGAAAGAATCTTCCGAGGTAGAGGAGCAGATCAAGTTACTGGATCGACTTGTGGATACGGAGAAAGGTAAGGAGCTGCTCGAGGAGCTTAAGTCCGCTAAGTCGAGTTTTTTCCCGTTTCTCAGCGATGCGTTGAATGAGGGAGCACAGAACAACAATCAGAATGCTAATGCGATCCTCTTTGGGCCTCGAAACGAGACGCAGGTAAAATTCATTGATGTCCTTGACCGCATGGTCAAGTGGCAGGAAGCGCGCATGATTGATGGTGCGACAGAAGCCGCTCAAATCTATAAGCAAGCAACCGTTGTGATGGTTGGTGTGCTCGGTGGAGCGGTGTTGCTGGCCGGATTTTTTGGTTGGCTGATCACGCGCAGCGTCACTCGGCCCATCGCAACAGCGGTGGCGGCAGCAGAACGGGTAGCCGCTGGTGACTTAAGTGTGCCAATCGTTGTAACAACCACGGACGAGACGGGGCGTCTGCTGTTCGCGCTCGAAGCGATGCAAGCAAGCCTTGTGCGTACGGTAAGCAAAGTTCGATCCAATGCGGAAAGCGTTGCGACAGCGAACGCGGAGATTGCACAAGGCAACACGGACTTGAGCCAGCGCACCGAGGAACAAGCTGCTTCGCTGGAAGAAACGGCTTCGAGTATGGAGCAACTGACCGCGACGGTCCGACAGAACGCCGATAATGCGCAGCAGGGAGCACAGGTGGCGAGCAATGCGTCTCAGGTTGCATCGCAAGGTGGGCTCGTCGTCGAACAAGTGATTCGGACAATGCACGAAATCTCTGGGAGTTCAGAGAAAGTCGCGAATATCATTTCCGTGATCGAAGGCATTGCGTTCCAAACGAATATTCTGGCGTTGAATGCTGCAGTGGAAGCAGCGCGTGCCGGGGAAGAGGGTCGAGGCTTCGCGGTGGTGGCTGGCGAGGTCAGGACGCTTGCTCAACGTAGCGCTGCGGCGGCCAAAGAGATCAAGGAATTGATCAATGAGTCGGTAGGGAAAGTCGCATCCGGTTCGGAGCTTGTGCACCGCGCTGGCTCGACGATGAATGAGGTGGTTCAAGCGGTAACGCGTGTAACGGACATCATGGGCGAAATTTCGTCCGCGTCGCTTGAACAGCGAACCGGGATCGAACAGATAAATCAAGCGGTCTCTCAGATGGACGAGGTTACTCAACAAAACGCAGCGCTGGTAGAAGAAGCATCTGCGGCGGCGCAATCGATGGCTGCCCAATCCAGCGATTTGCGCGAGGCGGTGGCAATCTTCAAGGTTCCCCGAAGCACCGGAGCCGGGCTGGGGTGACATAGCGAGCGAGCTCGAATGTTAAAAAGCCGCTTGCGCTTCGCTTGGCAACAACCACGAACGCTGCCGCGGTGCGGAGGCGGCAGCAACTTATAGCGACTCGTGAGATTGGATGGGAGGCGTTCTGAAAGTCTCCCGCGACGTCAGAAGCCTCGGGATTATCCAGTAGAAAGATGAGACAAACTTACCGAAATAAAAATGAGCGAAATAAAAATGAGCAACGATCAACACGATATTGAGCAACGGGTTCGGCTCGCGGGCAGCAACATGTTCGAGCTGTTGCTGTTCCGGCTTGGAGCTACGCCCGGTACCGGTGCCCGTGAATTGTATGGCATCAACGTTTTCAAAGTTCGTGAGATCGTGGCCATGCCGACGCTCACGGAACTAGCGGGTTCGTCTAGTAAGATCCTCGGGGTGGCAGATGTACGCGGCAAAATCATCCCCGTCATCGACCTTGCAAGGGTTACTGGATGTCCCCCGCGAGAAGGAAGCCGCATCCTACTGGTGACGGAGTTTGCTCGCACAACGCAGGGCTTCGCCGTCGAGGAGCTCGATGATATCGTCCGCCTAGAGTGGAATCGAGTGCTTTCAGCAGAAGGACACTCGAGCGGTAAGGCTGTGACCAGCATTGCTCGTCTCGATGCACACTCCGGTGGTCGGCTCGCACAGGTTCTCGACGTTGAGCAGATCTTGCGCGACGCGCTGCCTACAAGTGAGCCGGAGATTAACGAACAAAACACGGGTCGGCTTACCCTGCCATTAGGTGCGCGAGTGCTTGCCGCCGACGACTCTGGTATTGCACGAGCGCTTATCGAAGAAAACTTGAAGTCGATGGGCGTGCCCTTCATCATGGCCAAGACCGGCCAGGAAGCATGGGAAATGCTGGAGAAGGCGGGCGAGAAAGCAGTAAAGGAAGGTAGGAAAGTGACGGACGACATTGCATTGGTGCTCACAGACCTAGAAATGCCGGAAATGGACGGATTCACGCTTACTCGCAAAATTAAAACGGCCGCCAGTCTGCAGATGATCCCCGTTGTTATCCACTCTTCGTTGTCGGGGTCGGCAAACGAGCAGCATGTCCGCAAAGTCGGTGCAAACGCTTATGTGTCGAAGTTTGTTGCTGCCGAACTAGCTGCCGTGATGCGTCAGGCGATGTCGGAGGCCGCTGCATGAACGCCAATTCTAAGTGCGCCGGTAGACTGGCAAGGAGTAGGTGGTGAAAGTCCACTGCGATGAAGGAGTAGCGAACCACATCGGCCCCGAGCCGTGCGCAGGTCACCGCGAGGTGATCGGCGAAGCGTCGGCAGGGG
>NZ_LFJJ01000307.1 GCF_001189365.1 Candidatus Burkholderia verschuerenii
TTACCCGGAACAATGGACTCCAGTCGTCCCCATATCTCATCGGTCAGCAACATTCGACTCATCTTGATCGCTTACGCAAAAGATGAGATGTAAACACATTTCTTCAAATGTGAACAGAGCCTAGCGGCATGCAAATTATAAAGACCAGTCAGCCAGTGTTTAACCTGACCACTGCGCCACACTCCTACTATGTCGCCGATGGTCAAGGTGGCTACACGATGATTAACGACGTTGATCCGGCCAACGATCTGTGCTCGAGTACGACGGATCAAGTTATGATGACGTCAAAGAACGTCGGTGACCTGCTCAACGCAAAGAACATCACGTGGAGCGGTTTCAATTTGTCAACGACAAACGCTAACGGGACCACAAATTGCAAACGAAGCACCGTCTCGCCAGTGGTTGGCCAGGCTACAACGGATTACATCCCGCATCACAACTGGTTCCAGTACTTCGCATCAACAGCTAATCCGCAGCATTTACGTCCGAGTTCGATAGCAGCTATCGGCTCATCGTTCGAAGCGGACGGAAAAACCGCCGAATCCGCGAACCATCAGTATGACAGCGACGACTTTTTTGCGGCCGTTAGGTCAGGCAACTTCCCATCAGTGAGCTTTCTGAAGGCGCCGGCGTATCAGGACGGCCACGCCGGTTACTCTGGCCCGCTTGACGAACAAGCGTTCACTGCAAAGGTCGTGAATTTTCTCCAGCAACAGTCGGATTGGAAGAACACGGCCGTCATCGTGACCTGGGATGACTCGGATGGCTGGTACGACCACGCGTATGTCGCGCCGACTTCTTCCTCGTTTGACGCGCAGGCCGACCAACTGAATGGCGCGGGCAAATGTGGCTCAGGTGCGGTGCCGATCGGTATCAACGGCGGCACGGTCAACGGCCGTTGCGGTCCAGGCACGCGCATCCCGTTTCTCGTGATCTCGCCGTGGGCGAAGACGAACTACGTCGACCATACACTGATCTCGCAAGCTTCCGTGGTGCAATTCATCGAAGACAACTGGCTCTCCGGCGCGCGTCTGGGTGGCGGTTCGTTCGATGCGAGCGCGGGCAGCATCATGGGTATGTTTGACTTCACGGGCAAGGGCAACAACCCGACGCTCTTTATCGATCCGACGCTCGGCTCGCCGGTGGCATCCGTGCCGACGATCTAAGGCGTTCGTGAAGTACAGTTCGAACTTTAGGCAGGTGCAGTAGCCGCGTTGTCGCCGCATGTCGGCGACAGCGCATTTTCCTTCACGTGTGTGTTCTATCAGGGCTTCAGTCCATGTCCGCTACCGCCGATCCGACCCTTGGTCACGATAAAGGACCCAGCTTTACAGTTCGTCGCTGCACGGGGTGATCGCATTCGTCATCGCAGCGGGCACGCTCAGCGTGCTCGCGCTTCCATCGCATGTGCCGAATGCGGTCGGCGATATCGTGGAGACGGTGCCTACGACTTCGGTGAAGCAGCGCAACCCGGTGCTGAGCAGCGGACGCAGATGGAGCTTTTCCTCATGGAACATAGCTTCGACTTGTCTGCGCGCTCTGCCGTGGATGCACCTGGCTGCCCAGTTCTCCTCCCAATGCATAAGGAATTCGTTCTGAGCTTCGAGCGATTCGAAACGCCGGCCGGTATGCGCGGTGTTCTCCGTATGGTGGATCGCGTTCTCCACGGTACCCATTCGATTTGGGCCTCGTACGCGAGCAGGGGCGGCGACGACGCCGTAATGCTCGAGCATCGCCGCATAGAGCCGGTTGAGTTCCGGCTCATATAGATCGGGGGTGATGACACCTTCCCGGAGGTTATCGATAGCGACGTAATTTACGCTGCCATCGAAGTACCGGAAAGCGTCCTCGTGTACCGTCCTGTGTGGGGCCCTCTTGCGTCGGCAGCGGGAGAATCATGGCGCGGCGCCCGTCAATGCCGAACGGGTGTCCCGGGTAATGTGCGTCCACGGTCTCCTGATGGAACGCCGCACGGCACCGCCGCGCCCTTAGCACCGACACGATGGCAAGGTTGCGGTGGCGAAAAGCAATGAGCGTTGGTTCCGATGGCTTCGAGTTTCGTTGCGACAACGGCGAACCGCGGTGTGTTACGTTCGCCCTGGATTGCTGCGACCGCGAAGCTATGAGCTGGGCGGCGACGACCGGCGGCCACAGTGGTGACGTAGTGCGCGACGTTATGCTGGCCGCCGTTGAGAACCGGTTCGGTGACGTCCTGAAGGCGCCGTCGGAAATAGAATGGCGACTGACAATGGCTCGGGTTACACGGCAGAGAAAACAAAGACGTTTGTTTCTGACATTGCCTTGAGGCCATTGACCAACCCCGTGTGCAGCCCGCAAAGTAATGGTATGGCGGAAAGCTTTGTGAAGACGATGAAGCGCGACTATGTTGCCTTCATGCCAAAGCCAGATGCAGCAACCGCAGCGCGGAATCTCGCCATCGCATTCGAACATTACAACGAACAGCATCCTCTAGCGCCCTGAAGTATCGCTCGCCACCTGAATTCAGGTGCAGGACCGATTCATCAACTCAAGTGTGATGCGGTGTCCGGAGATGTAGGAGCAAATTCAGACCGCTTCTAAACGCCCTGTTCAGGCTTGGCTACGCGTTAGCTCTACTGTCTGATGCCCCCTGCTACCCTCGACCTCCCTGGATACACCATTGCGTTCCGTCAGTTTCCCGACTAATCTCAATCAATCAGAGACAACTGCGGATTAGCGTGGAGCCACGGGATGTTACTTGAATTCGTCTCGTTACCTCGTAGGCCAACCTCGGGAAGTCATCGGCTAAACCGCGTTGGGCAACTCGCCAAGCGCGCGAGTGAAGCTACATCGTCTACAGCCGCACTAAGGTAAGGTTTTGACGCCCGTTTCGATACTCGCATGTCAAGGTAATGGACAGAATCAAGCTGCTAGAGCTCGCCATCGTCGACTGTGCCCGCCTTGCAGCATTGACTCGCCGAGCCTTAGACAATCAGCACGCGAGCAGTATCGAGAATTCACTTGTGACGGACATGCTGTTGCTCTTCGGACTCATCGAATGGAGTGTACCGCTGGAATTTTCTGAGCAAAGCGAACTTCGACGGGCCAGCGTATATATCGAACACGGAAAACCTATCGATGCATTAGAATGCGCCGATGCTGTCATTCAGAGTCTTTGGACAAGATACTATATGAACGACCTTCACCCCGAAGATCCGCTTGTGCTTCCGTTAGAAGCAAATTCAAACCTAGGGATTCGAAACAGCCTCCCGAAAATCTCAACACACACAAGTACGCGCCAAGCGGCACTGCCGTCCGGTTTGAGCACGGATGGGAAAAATGGCGCTCGTAGAATCTCAATAGTCGGGCCTGCAAAATTGAATTTGCCGGAATGGACCCGACGACGCAGTCTGGTGCAGACGTAAACGCACATCTCAGCCAGGTCTGCAGCGCACGAGTAGAGGTTGAGGCATGACGTTGAGCTG
>NZ_LFJJ01000308.1 GCF_001189365.1 Candidatus Burkholderia verschuerenii
GGCTTCCGACTGGCCGAGCGCGTGGGCATCGAGGTCGGCTTCGATCTGCTCGCTCTTGAAGCCGGTCACGAAGACGACTTCATCGACGCCCGCCGCCTTCAGAAAGTGCAGATGGCGTTCGAGCAGCGAGGCGTCGCCGAAACGGAGCAGGCATTTGGGCTTTTGTTGGCCTTCGGGCTGAACGAGACGCAAACCCATCCCGGCCGCAAGAATGATTGCGCGCATGTGTATTCCCTTCGAGGGTGATCAGTCGATATCCGGCACGCGCGCGAGTCGGCGGCGCTGCCAGCCTTTTTCAACGAAATGCAGATAGACGATGCCCGGCACGCCGAGCAGCAATTCCCGCGCGCGCTTGGTCAGCGACAGCGCGAGCGCCGTTTCCGGCGGCAAACCAACCAGTTTCGCGAGCAGCAGATAACCGCCCTCCTGCACGCCAAGCGAACCGGGAATCGCGAAGGCCGCGCCCCGAATCGCCTGACCGAGACTTTCGAGCAGCAGCGCTTCGGTCCAGCCGACCGGATGGCCGAGCAGATTCAACGCGAGCCACACTTCGCCCGTGCCAACGAGCCAGCCGACGAAACTCAGGCCGAAGCTCGCCGCGACCTTGCCGCGCTCGCGATACAGATCGTGAACCGCCGCATCGACCGCTTCGGCGCGCGTGACGAGCGACGACCAGTCGCGCTTGGCGGAAAACTTCGCCGCGATGCCGGATGCGAAACGCATCGCGCGGCCGAACAAGCCGCGTCGCTGCGCCAGATAGAAACCGTAGATCATCGCGCCGATCACGCCGATCACCACGAGCACGGCGATCGTCAGCGTCGAGGTGGAACCGCCCACCGCGTAACCCGTCAGCAGCGCGACGCCGATTAGCGCGAAGATTAGTTGCGCGACCGTCTGCATCGTCGTGCTGATGGTGATGACGGCGGCGGCATCGCGGGCGCGCATGCCGCGTTGCGCGAGATAGCGGACCATCAGCATCGGGCCGCCGATCTGGCCTGCGGGCATGAGACTATTGACGGATTCGCCGGACCAGCGCGCGAGCAAGGCATCGCTCAGATTGACGCTGCGCTCGTTGCGCGAGAAGAGCACGCTG
Source organism: Candidatus Burkholderia verschuerenii (assembly GCF_001189365.1). Lineage (GTDB taxonomy): Bacteria > Pseudomonadota > Gammaproteobacteria > Burkholderiales > Burkholderiaceae > Caballeronia > Caballeronia verschuerenii. The sequence continues at coordinate 1,094 of NZ_LFJJ01000308.1, forward strand.
ATCGCGCCGGCATCGATCACGAGCGGCAAGAGATGAAACGCCGCCACGGCGACCAGACCCCAGCCCGCTGCGGCGAGCGTCGCCGCGACGGTGCCGAAGCCTTGCCAGCCGAGCAGCGCGACGAACAGCACCACGCCGACCGACAGCAAAAAGGTGCCGGCGCGGCTCATTCCGTCCCGTTCTTCCCGCCCTTGCGGCGGAAAACCTGCCCGAATCCGAAATACGCGATCGAGTCCTTCATGTTCGAGATGAAGCGCTTGAACGGCTTCATGTTCGGATCGGTGACGTATTCGAAGGTGAGCGACACGCGCAGTTCGTTGTCGCCGAGCGGCGTCACGCGATGCCGCAGCTTGTCGCCATCGAAGAACACGAAGCCGCCCGGCGGATACTGCACCGAACCCGGCTGATCCGGCACCGCCGGATTCTTCGTGTGGAGTTCGTAGTCGAGACGGCACGACGAATCGTCGATCACGCCGAGCAGCAGCGTGTAGCGGCGGCCGTCGTAGTAAGACGTGTCGTAATGCCAGCCGATGTGATCGCCCGGCTTCGAATAGAAGTACAGCGCGTAGGCGTGGGGATCGTCGGCGGGCGAGAGTTGCAGCTTGTCGCCGGAGATCGTCTCCAGCCACTTGATCAGCGCGGGCGAACGATACAGATCGGCGATGAACGGCGCGAGCTTGTCGATCGTATGGCTGCTGACGCTGCCGCCCGCCTTGTGTCCCGGCAGATAGTTGCGATTGATCGCGGGCGTCACGTCCTTCACGGCGGCGATCAGACGCGCCGTGAATTCGGCCGGCAGAAAGTCTTCGATATAGAGAAACGAGCCCTGCTTTTCGTAATCGCCGCGCAGGCCGGAAGCCTGCAAGTCGGCGAGGCGCCGGTTCAGCGTCGCGTCGATTTCGCGCGCGCTCGGACGCGCGGGCTGCGCGGCCGGTTGATTCGGGAATGCCGTGTCGAGGGGAGTTGCCGTATCGCTCATCTCACCGCCTGGAAGTCGTTGCCGTCCTTGCTGCGCGTGGCCTGCACCGCGCTGCGTTGCAGACGGCGCGTGACGCGCGCGTAATCCACCGCGACATACACGGCGAACAGCGGCGCACCGATCGCGGCGGCGAACAGGAATGGCGTCATGCCGTTCAGCACCGTGACGAGCGGCAGCAGATACAGCACGTCTTCCGTTTCGAAGCCGGCCATCGACGCCTGCTGGGTGCTGGACTTGCCGACCATCGATTCGATGCGCATGCGCAGGAAGAAAATCAGCGCAACCGCCACGCCCGCGATGCAGCCGAGCCACTGCGCGGGCAGGAACAGATCGGGATGATGCACATGCACGTAAAAGCCGATGCCGACGAACAGCAGCACGGTCACGAGCGCATCGCATGCGAGGTCGTAAAAGTGTCCGATCTTACTCTGCTGCCCGCTGATGCGCGCGAGCTCGCCATCGGTGTGATCGACGAAGTTCGAGAGTGCGATAAGCAGCGCGCCGAGCGAGCACAGCCAGAACTGACCGATCGACAGGTAATACGCGCCGGCCAGGCCGATAGCCAGGCGCAAGGTCGTCAGATGATTCGGCGTGATCGGCGTACCGAGAAGCGGCGCAACGAGGTGGCGAGCAAGCCTGGCGTCCCACGTGGTGGGCTCCGGAACGGCTTTGGGAAGGGGCGGACACGATTTTGTCATGACCGCGAATATAGCCCGATTCTTAGGAATCTGCATATATTGCGGATGGCCCTAAGATGCGAGAAATCCCCGTCGTATCAAGCGTGACAGAGATTCTTGAAACATTCGTGAATCGCGCTTCGTCTATGCCATTCGAAAGCCAACGGAAATTATCGCCGCAGGCTTCCGGTGTTCATAAAGCGCGGCCGCATGGCGCGCCTTATTCGGCTTTCGGCGCGCTCGCGGCAGGCGGCGGAATCGCGCGCTCGTTCGAATTGAGCGATGCCGATGCCTCGTTGCCCATGCCGCCGTTTTTGTCGACGGGAATCGTCACCGTGCGCACGGTGCCGTTGCCGAGCGGGAAGTCGGCCAGCGCGCTGCGCGCGAGATACGGCATCGTGCCATAGAGCGAGGCGTCGTCGGTCGAATTCACCGCCGTCACCTTATAGACTTCGCGTCCGGTCGAGCGGTCGGTCAGGCGAATCTGCAGCGCGTGGATATACACCGGATAGCTCTGATCGACGTAACCCGCCGGGCCCCACGGACCATAGC
>NZ_LFJJ01000309.1 GCF_001189365.1 Candidatus Burkholderia verschuerenii
TACAGCAGGTCACGGCTTCACGCTCCGATGTTCTGGTGGTTGAATGTGACAAGGCAGAGAAGAGCTTTGCCATCCCCTACGTTGCCGATTTACGTCCGGCGGACGGCGACACGCGTCGCACTCGTCAGATGTTCTTACGCGCGCGCGAAACCGAGGGGGGATTTAGTTGCCGTGTCTCCAATGGAGACACGGCAACTCGAATGATCTGCAAGCCACGCACAAGGCTTTACCGAAGAGTGCGCACAAGACTCGTCGTGGACGCAACCAGAATGGCGCGTCTGAAAACCACAGCAGTAAGTCGTCGCGAGATGGCGCAAGATCAATAAATACGTCTTTAGGGAATGTGTCTCCAGGGAGACAGGATGCGCCGCGTATCAGCAGCGGGGAGACTTGGCTCTACGGATTTAAGCGCTGGAACGGCGCTCGGCATAGCGTGCTCGCGGCCGACACCCACGATGCATCGGAACAGCAGAAGTTGCCATGTCGCATAGATGCGCTCTGCAGTTGCGCTTCGTGAGAGTGCATCATCACCTGTTCAGTATGTGTTTCTACTGGAGACACCGCGGAGCACATTATTCCGGGCGTCGAAAAATGTGTAGCTGAAGCGCATAACTAACCTGCGGGACCTAACGCCGAGGACAACGTCTGTGCCCCTTGATGGTCAGTCGACCGTCGCGATCAGCTAACGACCCACTCTGACTCGACGCATGGTAGCGTCGCCTAATACCGGCGGAAAACGGCATGGCCCTGCGTTAGCAGTATGGGCTTTCTGTCTTCAGTGTCTATCGTGTAACGGAGGCTGGATATTCGAGCCTCCGTGTCGGCAGTCGAAAGAAGGCGGTTCGCCAGGCCCAAATGTTAGCGCGGATAGGCGAGATGATGAATCGCCCGCGCGGCGCCTGGAAGTGGAATAAGGAAGTTCTTCGCTTGAGTGTGCGTTAGCGCTTAAGTATGCCGTCAGCGAAGGTCTTCAGCGCTAACATCTCGCCGCGTAAATGAACGTGTGGCTCAAATGTCGATCACCGTGATGGTGGCGTGATCGAGACTATGCAGCGCGCTGTATAACGCCAAAGCTGCGAAGAAAACGAAAGCACTCGGCTGCGCACGGCGTGAGGATGTACCCAACGATAGGTCGAATACCACAAACTGCGTGAAACAACGACCAACAACGCATCGCTGCAATTTTCTCGTTTAAAATCAGCAGACTAAGTCACTTTCTTAAGTATGTTTCACGAAACGACTATCTTGTCGTGGACTGAGGTTCAACGTTCCGCGTGATTTCCCACAGAAACGCGGTACTCTGCGTCGCAGACTCCGGCTCTGTATCATTCAAAACCCAAACCGTATCGCCCAAAACGACGCGCGAATCAACAGCTACAAGCGACAACAACCTCAAGCCTGCCGCTTTTGCGCCTGCTGATAAGGCTCTCCAGCCTTAAACCGCTCGAGCCGCTCGCTAGCGACAGTCAACGCACCCAACGTAGCCCGCTGCAACTGATGATCATAAAGCGACACAATCGCGGAAAAGCTATCGCACTCTTCCGACGGCAACGCCCACACGCCAGAATCGCGCCCCGCATCGAACACAGCCGCAATCGCACGATCCGCGCTAGCCAGCGCATCGTTTGAAAACTCGCCGTGGCCCGCATCGGCCAAAAACTTCGTTAGCAGCATGACCTCGGTCACTTGCTGCGCCGGGGCGATATCGGTTGCGCCGGCACGTAGCGCTTCGACTGCCAGGTGCGCTTGAAGCGCAAGCTCATTCGCGACGGCGCGCGGAATCGGCAGGAGTTGAGCCTTTGTCAGTTGGACGCGCATCGATTGGGACGAACGTTTAAAAGGAAGTGTGCGAGACATACTGCGACCGCTGGTTGATCTTTTTGCGTTAACGATCATCCGGGACGGAATCTGAAGGGTGCGCGCCTCTTTCTTGTTCAAATTCTTTGATGGCGGCAACCGCTCGTTCGCATTGGTCGGCATCGAGGGAATGAATCGAGCCCTTTTCTGGCAACGATGCGCCGATCAACTCTGTCACCCATCGAATGCCCTTCGCGCGCGCTTCGAAGACGCTGCATCCGTCGCGGCGGACTTTGGCCTGCGCGAGCGGTTCGAGCGCGGCGTGCAGTTCGCCCTTCAAATTTCGCAGACGTGCATCGGCGAGGCGTCCGAGCGGAACATTTCGCGTGCTGCGCGGAAAAATGCCGATCCACGCCTGGCAGTCCACGCAAATCCAAAGCGGGCCGTGATCGTCGCGATAGGGGTAAGCCTCCTCGCCGGCGCGCGCCAGAGACGCGGGTGCGCCGCAATAATCGCAATTCGGATGGGGCAGGGGTTGGACGGGGCGGCCGACACGCATCGTTGAGTCACTCGCAAGCGGGAGATTCAATATAGCAAATGACGCTCTCCGATCGTTTCGCTCGAACGCCACATAACTAATATGTATTCCATATCAAAAGATATGAAATAAAGCCTTAACAAATAGCGTCACACAGCACTTGATTACAGAGCCAAGGGAATTTACGTCGACGCCTCGCGGTATAGCTTGTAACTACGCATTTCTTAGCGACCCGATCGGCCCGCCAAGAAAGCCACCGCCCATTCCAACGAGAAGCCGGTCTGTACAACCGGATGTTTTCCCACGACTCATCGCAAGTCGGTCGTAGGCTTGCGTTGGCAATCCGATATCGAGAGGTGATGACGATGAAAGCAGCTTTTCTGATGGCCGTATCCGTCGCCGGCGTTCTGGCGATCAGCACAGCGGCCCACGCGCAGGACATGCAGGCGATGCCCGATCAAAGCAACGCGGCTCAACTCAACGCGCAAAGCGGCGCGTCCGATTCGAACGCATCGAGCTACGGCGGCACGATGTTGACGACGAAGGCCAGCGGTTCCGTCCGCGACACCTGGATGAGCAACCCGAGCACGGCCTGCACGCCGGGCCTGAGCTGCAACATCTATCAAGGACAGTGACGCGATAATCGATCCAGCAAAAAAAAGCGCCGGATCACTCCGGCGCTTGTATCGCTACTACAGGGTAACAGCATTAGCGCTGGTTATCCTTCTTCACTTCTTCCTTGGCATCGCCCCACTGTTTGCGGGCTTCGCCGACGCCTTGCTGGATTTGACCCTTGACTTGCTGGCTGGTGTCGCCGGTCATCTTGCCCACAGCTTCATTGGCCTTGCCCTTCACCTTTTCGGCGGTACCCTTCACTTGATCCTTGTTCATGGTGAGCCTCCTGGTCGATTACGTGGGACGGCGGATGCCTCCACGCATAGATACTCAGCAAGGCACGGGCCTGAGGTTCGGAAGGGAGTTGTGTGCGTCAAGTTGTGCAGAAATCGGATGCCGGTGGTTTCAGTTGATCCTTCTGTGCGACGTGCGGCGCGAAGGGCGTAGCCCGCAGCGCCGAACGCCGCGCGGCCGCTATGCAGCAGCGCGCAAGAACTC
>NZ_LFJJ01000310.1 GCF_001189365.1 Candidatus Burkholderia verschuerenii
GGCTTACCCGGAACAATGGACTCCAGTCGTCCCCATATCTCATCGGTCAGCAACATTCGACTCATCTTGATCGCTTACGCAAAAGATGAGATGTAAACACATTTCTTCAAATGTGAACAGAGCCTAATACAGTTGATGAACGAGTTTGCCCCAGGCTTCGCGGATAAGCGCCTCATCGTCGGGCTCGAGCACTTCCGCGACCGAGATGACCTTGCGCGGCGAGAGGGGCAGACGTCCCGCGAGCGTTTCGCCGGCAAGCCAGCCGAGCACGCTCGCGGGCGCGACGAGCACTTCCGGAGCGAAGCCGGCCAAGGTATCGATATGCGTATGCGCGCCCGCTTGAAGATCGAAAAAACGAAACTCGATGCGGTGGCTGTGCAACGTCGTGTAGAGCGAACTGTTTGCCCGCAGGAAAAACGCGACGCGCAATGGTTTCGCACGCGTGGCGAGCAGCCTGAGCAGGTCGCGATCGAGCGTGCGAGCGAGCATGATGCCGGCCCACGTAGCGCGTTCCGATGCGCTCGCGAGAAAGACGCCGGGCCGGCCGCTCGTGCCGCTCGACAGTCCTGCCGTGAGCTTCGGATCGAACTGCGACGGCAGTACGCCGGACGACTCCAACGCGCGTGCCGCTGCCAATGCCGTTTCCAGTGCAATGCCACGCGTGTTGAACGCGGCGAAGCGTTGCAGCGTGAACGGTTTGTCGACGACGGGCAGCGCGGCAAGTTCGTGGCGCGGATAGTCGCGGTAGAAGCTCGCTTGCGTCAGCCGCGTGCGAAGGAACGCGTCGAGCCGGCGCGTCTGCCAGCTGTCGAATGTCGCGCGATCGCTAAAGCGAAGACCGTATCGCGTCGATGCGAACGCGCCCATCATCCGGGTGAAGTCAATGAAATTCACGACCGAGGTGCCTCCACGTGAGTTCACAGTGCGACGGGACGATGGACAGTGCATCGTTGCTGCTCAGCAGATGACGCAATCCGGCAAAGGTCGCGAGGAACGCGCGCTTGTCCGAGAACAGACGCGATGCGATCCATGACGGTGGTTTGTCATCTCTGACGGCTTCGAGGGACCAGCACGCGTCGGCGACGAGAAATATTGATCGCGCGCCTGCTGTCCGAAACAGTATGCCGAGTTGACCCGGCGTATGGCCGAGAAGCGGCACGCCGATCACGCTCGCGTCGCCCAGCAGGTCGAAGCCGTGCGTGAACGGGTGCATGGCGCGCGGCAGCACGACGCGCTCGCAATCGTCGGCGCAGGTCAATCGCGTATCGAATGAGGCCGGCAGCAAGGTTCGCAGATAGCCGCGCCGCAAGCCGCCGATGCGAGAGGCGCGACGCATGGCAGCGACTTCTTCGCGCATCGCAAAGAATCTTGCGTTCGGCAATTCGCCGATGCCAGCGATATGGTCGGCATGCAGATGCGAGAGGAACACGTGCCGGATATCGTGCGGTGCGAGCGCATGCCGGGCGAGTTGCGCGGGAAGCGCTTCCGTTGATGTCAGCGACACAGGCGTAACGAGTCGATACAGCCGCTCGGGGAACGGCTGCGTCGCTGCAAAAAAGGCGTCGCTGTAGCCGGTATCGAACAGCATCGGGCCGAGGCGAGGATGGAGCAGCAGGCCCGCGAGCGCCGGGAATGGCACGCTGCGCAGGCATCCTCCACGTTGCGTCACGCACTCGGGATGCGAGCAATGGCCGATCCGAAGCAGATGAAAACCGAGCGTCGTCGTCATGAGCGAGCTTGTTTGCACTGATCGGCCCAGACAGCCGTGCGGCGGATGCCCTCGGCAAGCGTCACTTGAGGCGCATAGCCGAGGAGATTACGGGCGCGAGTCAGGTCGAGCGTCTGCGAATAGGCGAGCAGTCCCACGGAATAGCGCGTGACGGGCGGCTCCCACCCCGGCCTCAAGAATGCGGCCCGCTCCAGCAACGCAGCAACGGCGTCGACAATGGGATAGGGAATCCGGCGCACGCGCAACTCGATGCCGAATGCATCTGCGAGCATGGCGAAGAGTGTTCGCACGGGCATGGGCTCGCCATTGCTGATATTGACGATGGCGTGCTGCAGATCGGCGGACAGCGCAAGTTCAATTGCATCGACGACGTTGTCCACATAGGTCAGGTCGATGAGGGCGTCGCCGCCGCGCATCAATGGCAAACGCGACGTGCGGGCAACGCGCAATAGCCGAGGCAATAGGGTGGCGTCGTAAGGGCCGATGATCGCGCGCGGACGTAGCGCGATGACCGAGTCGAGTGTCGACTGCATCACATGTTGCTCCGCGATGCCCTTGGTGCGCGCATAGTCGTTGACAGGCGAGGGCAGCGGTTCGTCTTCCCGGATGCCGATGCGATCGCGGAAATCGAAATAAAGACTCGGCGTCGAGATATGGACGAGCCGTGGCACGCCTCGCGCTCGGCAGGCATCGACAATTTCCCGCGTCGATTCGACGTTCGCCTTGTGGAACGCTTCGGGACGTCCGCAAGGTGAAGAAAGCGCTGCACAGTGCACCGCGGCATCGGCGCCTGCCGCCGTTTCATGCATCGTCGCGGGGCTTTCGGCGCTTCCATGTTCGAGCATAACGAAGCGCGTTTCGCAATCGGCGCGTGTTATGCCGTTGAGGACCGTTTCCGCATGCCGCGCATTGCGGCCGGTGAACACGACCTCGTGGCCCGATGCGTTGAGCCGCCATACGACATGTCGTCCGAGGAAGCCGGTGCCGCCTGTCACGAGTATCCGCATGTCAGTACACCAGCACCATGCCGCCGAGCGTCAACCCGGCTCCCGATCCGAGCAGCATCAGCGGCTCGTCGCGCTTTATTCTGCTGCCTTCGATCGCGTGATGTAACGCCGACGGAAGCGATGCGCCAACCTGGTTGCCGGACTCCGCGAAAATATCGATCAGCGGGCCGGCTCGATCCTCAAACGCTTCGCGAGATGATCTAGCGCGAGGCGGCTTGCCTGATGCGGGATCACTAGACGAATCTGTTCGAGCGTGAGTGCAGCGCCGTCGAGCAACTGCGAAACGAGACGCGGCAATTCTTTGGATACGGTTCGGAACAGACGCGGCCCATCCATATGGAACAACGTGAGCGGACCAAAGTCGACGTCCGGCCGGCGCGGATGATAACGGGAGCCGCCCGCCTTGATATGGCAATCGTTCGCGCCGCTCGCGTGAGTTTCGATCTGCGACGAGAGAATGCAGGATCGCTCGCCCGGCACGCTCTTACGGACGATGGCGGCTGCCGCGCCGTCGCCGAAGATGGCCGACTCGCCGAGCGTCGTCCAGTCGAGCGAGAAGGTCGCGATGTCCGACGACACGATCATCACATTGCGATATCGGCCGCATTCCACGAGATAGCTGATCGTGTCGAGGCCGACGAGAAACGACAGGCAACTGGCGCCGATATCGAATGCGCTGATATGACCGACGCCCGTTCCGGCTGCCGCGAGAATCATCGCCGCGTTGTAGGGCAGCGCCTGATCCATGGTCGCTGACGACGCAACGAGGCAGTCGATGTCGCTCCACTCGAAACCTGCGCGCTGCAAAGCCTGCTCACACGCTTCGGCGGCGAGCGCTGCAGCGTTTTCATGGATGGCGTAGTGCCGGGTGCGCACGCCGTATCGCTTAAATACCGTGCCGATGGGAAGACCGAAACGCCGGTCGATTTCCTCGCTGGTCAACGTGTTTGCCGGTACCGCAGCGCCAGTGCCGCAGATGCGGATACAGCGTGTCGAATGGCGATTCATAACACCTCCTCCGCATATCGGGCGGTGGTGTCGAGCGCGTCGATCAGCAGCGATTTATTTGCCGTCAGGTACACATCGCGGCCTTCCTTCTTGGCGTCGAGCAGTCCGGCGCCCTGCAGCACGCGAATGTGATGAATCGTGGCCGTGAGGCTCAGCGGCAGCCAGTCGACGATCTGCTTGATCGTCAGGCGCTCGCCCGGCTCGAACAGCAGCATGATCCGCTGCCGGTAAGTGTCGCCCATGGCCGAGAAGACGGCGGCGAAGCGGTCCCACTCTGCGGGGATGGAGTCGGCGAATTGTGTGCGTATGACTATAAATCTAGTTATTTAGTCAAATTTTGTCAAGGTCGGCGGCTCGCGACTATTACTCATGGCGAATGGCTCGGCAATCACGCTTGCCATTTTGGCGATCGCCAGACATCCACCCAAAATACGCAATAATATGGGATGCCAGCGGCCACGCCGCCGTTCACCCATGCGAAGGCCTGAATGTCCGATCTGAAAGTCGATAGAAACGCCAAGACCCTGCGCGAGCTCACGCTCGAAAAGCTGCGCGAAGCCATTGTCCAGGGCTATTTCCGCCCCGGCGCGCGCCTGGTGGAGCGCACCCTGTGCGACGAACTGGGCGTCAGTCGCACCGTCGTGCGAGAAGTGCTGCGGCACCTCGAAACGGAAGGGCTCGTCGAGACCGTGGCGCGTACCGGTCCGATCGTCGCGCGGCTCGATCCGACTCAGGTCGCCGAAATCTACGAACTGCGCGGTCTGCTCGAAGCCAACGCCGCACGCGCCTGCGCCGAAAACGCGACGCCCGATGTCATCAAACGACTGCGCGGCATCCGCCGCAAGATCGAGGCGGCCTTCGCGAAAGACGCCTTCGCCGAAGTGCTGACCCAGACCGAAGCGTTCTACGACGCGCTTTTCGAAGGCGCGCAGCGGTCGGTCTCGCTCTCGGTCGTGCGCACGCTGAACACGCGCATCAACCGCTTGCGGGCGCTGACGATTTCCTCGACCGGGCGCGGCGCGGAATCGAATCAGGAGATGAATACGCTGCTCGCCGCCATCGAAAAAGGCGACGGCGCGGCCGCCTACGAAGCATCGGCGGCGCATATCCGGCGCGTGTCGGAACTGGTGCAGCAGGCGCTCCGCCGCATCGCCGAACCCGACTGACCACACGATCTGCTCGACGACGAACCGCCGCAAGGCGGTTTTTTTTTGTGCGCCGAGCATGCGCAACAGCTTGGGGGTGCAAGTTCCCTGTCCAGCCTGATGGGGCGAAGGCCTAGTGAAACGCAAGGGCGTCGTCGTGAGGCGGGGTCTGAAGGAAGCGTGTAGCAA
>NZ_LFJJ01000311.1 GCF_001189365.1 Candidatus Burkholderia verschuerenii
GCGAAGTTCCAAACTCCCAGGAAACCATTCAGATCAATATTGCTTCTGGGAGTTCTGGGAAACACGATCTTCCGGCGGCCCCTTGCCACCCTTGACTTCGACTAATTCTGAAGGGCCGACTACGTATGTAAAATCAACAATCGCTTAGCGCGCAGCTGAACCGCTCTTATTCGGTGCCTTTTTGATATCGTTTCGGCGCCCGAGCTTCCTATCGACCATCGATGAAATATAAAGATCTGCGCGACTTCACCGCCCGCCTCGAAGCGCTCGGCGAACTGCGCCGCATTCGGCAGCCCGTCTCACCCGTCTTCGAAATCACCGAACTCTCCGATCGCGTGCTGCGCGCGGGCGGACCCGCGCTGCTGTTCGAAAAGCCCACTGGCCACGACATCCCCGTGCTCGCGAATCTGTTCGGCACGACGCGGCGCGTGGCGCTCGGCATGGGTATCGAAACGGAAGCGCAGACCGGCTCCGATCTCAGCCTCGGCAGCGATACGGCCGCGCTCGGCTCGTTGCGCGATGTCGGCCGTCTGCTGTCCGCGCTCAAGGAGCCGGAACCGCCGAAGGGTCTCAAGGATGCCGGCAAGCTGCTGTCGCTTGCCAAGGCCGTGTGGGACATGGCGCCGAAGTCGGTCAGCGCGCCGCCTTGCCAGGAGATCGTCTGGGAAGGCAACGATGTTGATCTCAATCGCTTGCCGATTCAAACCTGCTGGCCCGGCGATGCCGGTCCGCTGCTGACATGGGGACTCACCGTCACGCGCGGCCCTAACAAGTCGCGGCAGAATCTCGGCATCTACCGGCAGCAGTTGATCGGGCGTAACAAGCTCATCATGCGCTGGCTCGCGCATCGCGGCGGCGCGCTCGATTTCCGCGAGTTCGCGCTGGCCAATCCGGGCAAGCCGTATCCGGTCGCCGTGGTGCTCGGCGCCGATCCCGCGACCATTCTGGGCGCGGTCACGCCGGTCCCCGATTCGCTGTCCGAATATCAGTTCGCCGGGCTGCTGCGCGGCTCGCGCACCGAACTCGCCAAGTGCGTGACGCCGGGCGTCGATACGCTGCAAGTGCCCGCGCGCGCGGAAATCGTGCTGGAAGGCTTTATCTATCCGCAGGACGGCACGCCGCCCGCCGCGCCCGAAGGCGCGTCGCCGCGTCCGTCGTCGGGGGCATCGGCGAAATACGAGCACGCGCTCGAAGGTCCGTATGGCGATCACACCGGCTACTACAACGAACAGGAGTGGTTCCCGGTCTTCACCGTCGAACGCATCACGATGCGGCGCGATCCGCTGTTCCATTCGACCTACACCGGCAAGCCGCCCGACGAGCCCGCCGTGCTCGGCGTCGCGCTGAACGAAGTCTTCGTGCCGCTGTTGCAGAAGCAGTTCACCGAGATCACCGACTTCTATCTGCCGCCCGAGGGATGCAGCTACCGCATGGCCATCGTGCAGATGAAGAAGAGCTATCCCGGCCACGCCAAGCGCGTGATGTTCGGCGTGTGGAGCTTCCTGCGGCAGTTCATGTACACGAAGTTCATCGTCGTGGTCGATGAAGACGTCAACGTGCGCGACTGGAAGGAAGTGATCTGGGCGATCACCACGCGCGTCGACCCGACCCGCGACACGGTGATGGTCGACAGCACGCCGATCGATTATCTCGACTTCGCCTCGCCCGTAGCGGGCCTGGGCTCGAAGATGGGACTCGACGCCACCAACAAATGGCCCGGCGAAACGTCGCGCGAATGGGGCCGCCCGATCGTGATGGACGAGGCGGTCAAGCGTCGCGTCGATGCGCTCTGGACCGAAATCGGACTGGACAGCAAATGATCGCGGCGACGCTTTATCGAGGCGATGTCATCGAGAACACGCACGCGGCGCATGTCGCCGTCGTCGATGCCGATGGCGCGCTTTTGTACTCCTTCGGCGATCCGCATCGCGTGACCTTGCCGCGCTCGGCGGCGAAGCCCGCGCAGGCGCTCGCCGTGATGGAAACGGGCGCGCTGGAACGCTTCGGTTTCGACGATGCCGATCTCGCGCTCATGTGCGCGTCGCACAGCAGCGAGCCGCGTCATATCGAACGCGTCCGCGCGATGCTCGCGAAATCGCAGGCGAGCGAAAGCGACTTGCGCTGCGGCGGCCATCCGCCGATTTCGGACGCCGTGTATCGCGACTGGATCAGGCGCGATTTCACGCCGACGGCCGTCTGCAGCAACTGCTCGGGCAAGCACGCCGGCATGCTCGCGGGCGCGCAGGCGCTGGGCGCATCGCGGCTCGATTACCACTTGCCCGATCATCTGTTGCAGCGGCACGTGAAGCGCGTGATGGCGCAGGCCGTCGATCTGAACGAAGACGACGTGCAATGGGCCATCGACGGCTGCAATCTGCCGACGCCCGCGTTTGCGCTCGATCGTCTCGCGCGGCTGTTCGCGAAGATCGCCGCCGCGCCCGAGGGTACGCCGCTCGCGCGCATCCATCGCGCGATGACGACGCATCCCGAACTCGTCGCGGGCGACGGGCGCTTCTGCACGCTGCTGATGCAAGCCTTCGATGGCGCGCTCGTCGGCAAGACCGGCGCGGACGCGAGCTATGCGATCGGCGTGCGTCGTCCGGAAGGCGTGATCGGCATTGCGGTGAAGGTCGAGGATGGCAACACGGCGGTGCTCAACGCGGTCGTCGTGCGCGTGCTCGATCTGCTCGATATCGGCACGCCGGAACAACGTCGCGCGCTCGATGCGTTCCGCAACCCCGTCGTGCGCAATACGATGGGCGTGCCCACCGGACGGCTCGATGTGAGCCTCACGCTTTAACCTCATCCCTAAGTTAGCAATCAAGATGCACGCGTGGTCCTTGCTGTCGGACGGCTTTTTTCTGTCGCTGTCCCTGTGTCTCGATATCGGCATCGCCAATGTCGCGATTATTTCGCTGGTGCTGTCGCACGGCTTCAAGCCGGGACTCGTGCTCGGTCTCGGCACCTGTTTCGGCGATCTGTTCTATGCGGCGCTCGCGCTCGCGGGCATGTCGGCGCTGCTGCAGTTCACGCCGGTGCGCTGGATCGTGTGGATCGGCGGCGCGATCGTCTTGATGTTCCTGACCTGGAAGATGGCGCGCGAGGCGCTTTTCCCCGCGTCCGCGCCACCCGTCGAAGGCGAAGCCGATGCAAGCACGCCGCGTCAGAGTTACCTCAAAAGTCTGGCCTGCAAAATTGAATTTGCCGGAATGGACCCGACGACGCAGTCTGGTGCAGACGTAAACGCACATCTCAGCCAGGTCTGCAGCGCACGAGTAGAGGTTGAGGCATGACGTTGAGCTGAAA
>NZ_LFJJ01000312.1 GCF_001189365.1 Candidatus Burkholderia verschuerenii
GACGCTTCGCCGATCACCTCGCGGTGACCTGCGCACGGCTCGGGGCCGATGTGGTTCGCTACTCCTTCATCGCAGTGGACTTTCACCACCTACTCCTTGCCGGTCTACCGGCGCACTTAGAATTTGTCGATAGGAGATGGCATTCTCCTGAGGGTCTCCCGCTAACCGCTCCTCGATAAGCCGATGATGCCTACCCACACGCAAGGCGCGTTCTTACGCTTGCCTTGCGCGCCGTCATGTTCAACGGAGGCTCATCGGATGTTCCCTTCCATTCTTGCCGTCGGTATCGGCGGCGCGCTCGGCTCGCTGCTGCGCTGGGTGCTCGGCCTGCAACTCAACGCGCTGTTTCCCGATCTGCCGCTCGGCACGCTGGCGGCCAATGTCATCGCCGGTTATGTGATCGGCGTGGCGATCGCGTTCTTCGCGCGGCTGCCGTCTATCGCCATCGAATGGCGGCTGTTTGTCATCACCGGATGATGGGCGGACTTTCCACGTTCTCGTCGTTTTCGGCGGAAGTCGTCGCGAACCTTCAGCAAGGCAAATACGGCTGGGCGATCGGCGAAGTCGGCATTCATCTCGCCTCGTCGCTGGCGATGACCGCGCTCGGCATCGCGACCGTCGCGGGCATCGCGCGGCTGTCGCGTTCCATCACGCTCTAAACCACGCGCGTTTCGATCTGTGCGATCAACGCATCCTTCGACGACGCCTCGATCGACGCGCCGTCGAGCAGCGCCGTCCAGCGCCCGTCGCGATGCGCTTCCCATGTGCCGCGCTCGTGCCCGTCGATCTTGAGCGGACCTCGGGCGCGCAAGGACGAATCGGCGGGATCGAGCGTTTCGTCATCGTTGTGAAGCAGCGTCACGCGGGTCATGTCGTCACCTTTCGCGGTCGATGGTCATATCGACGATCAGCATAAGCCGCGCCGCGTCATGCACGCGACGCCGCCTGCAAATCGGCGAGATGACGCTGCTTCACGCCGAGGTCGTCCCAATGCATCGGATGACACGTCAGCACCAGAATCTGATGCCGCTTGGCCGCTTCGAGCAGCGCGCGCTTGATGCCTTCGCGACGCGCGTCGTCGGTATGGACGACTGCGTCGTCGAAGAGCAGCAGCGTCGGGCGGCCCGCCGCCTGCAGCAAATCCGCATACGCGAGCCGCGCGAGAATGCCCAGTTGCTCCTGCGTGCCGAAGCTCAGCGAATCGAGCGTTTCGGGCTGCTCGCCGCGCGCGAGCGACACCGGCGTCAAGCCGTCATCGACCGACAGTTCGCCAGCCGGAAACACGCGCTTCAGATAGAGCCCGAGCCGTTGCGTGAGCGGCGCACGCAGCGTGGCGATGGCCGTATCGCGTTCCTTGACGAGCACGGATTCGAGCAGATCGAGCGCATCCGCGCGCAAGCGCAATTGCTGGTGACGTCGATCGATCTGCTCGACCGATGCCTCGGCCAGCGCGAGCTTTTCGCCGATGCCTTCCGCGCCGCGCGCTTCGAGACTGCCGCGCAACTGCGCGATGCGGTTCTGCCGGTCGGCCTGCTCTTGCCGCAAGATATCCGCCGACTTCGCGTAGCGCTTTGCCTCCGCCGCCGGATCGTCGAGTTGCGCGGCGCTAAGCTTCTTGCCGCATTCGTCGAGTTCGCGCGCGTAGCCCTTCAGCAGTGTGTCTTTCTCGACGAATTGCACCTGACGCACCTCGCGATCGCGCACGAACGCCGGGTCCGCGAGACGCGCTTCGTTGGCGCCGAGCCGTTCGCGCACGGCCTGTTCGCCCGCCGATGCATTGGCCTTCTTCTCCGATGCGCCCACTTGCGCCGCGCGCGCATTTTCCAGCGCGATGCGCGCCGTATCGAACGCGCTTTTGGCATCGGCGAGCGGCAGCGCATGCGCGACATCCGGCAGCTTCGCGCGACGCTCGTCGGTGGCGGCGAGACGCGCGCGCGCCTGCACAAGTTCATCGCGCAAACTCTCGATGCCCTTCGGCGCGTGATGCTCCAGCATGCGCGCGTGCGTCGCTTTTTCGGCCGTCAGTTGCTGCCACTTTTCATGGCGCAGGTTCGCATCGGCGACGCTCGATACGCCCAGTTCGAGCAGCAGGCGCGCGTGCTCGCTTTCAAGTGCGCGCAATTGATCGATCAGCGCGGACAAGTCCGATTCGCCCGGCTTGATGATCAGCTCGCCGAGGCCCGGCAAATTCAGCGTCTTCTCGCTTTCCAGCAGCAGTTCGCCGCTGCCTTTGAGCGTCACGCCATCGACCGTGATCGCGCAGCTCAGCCGATACTCGATGCGCGTCAACGCCGCGTCCTTGCGCGCCAGCAAAGGCAGCATCGTTTCCGCCAGCACGCGCAGACGCTTCAGTTTCTTCGCATCGATTTCGACGCGCGCGGCCTGTTCCGTCAACGCGTGGATATCCGCGTTCGCGGTGTTGGCGCGGGTGAGCGCATCGTCGAGACAGGCGATATCGGCGCGATACAGCTTCGCGTGCTGATCGAGATCGCTCGCGGTCACGGCCGCATTCGCGAGCTCGTGCGCGGCGTGTGATTCGTCGTGACGCTTCTGCGCATCCGCAACCGCGAGCGATGCGCGTTGATGAGCGTCGCTCGCTTCCGCGACCGTCGCCTGCGCGGTCTGCAACGCGCGGCGATCGCGGTCGACAGCCTGTTCGAGATCGCGCGCGGCCTGTTCCTGCTGCATCAGATTCGCGTGCTGCGATTGCACGAGCTCGCGCTGCTGCAACAGATCGCGCTGCACGCGTTCGAGTTCGGCCGATGCCTTCGCGCGCTCCTGCGCCAGCGCCGCTTTCTGCTCGAGCGCTTCCCACGGCTTCTTGCGCTTCGCGTCGTCGTGTTCGGCTTGCAGCGACGCGAGACGGTTAATGTCTTCATCGAACGCGAGCTTGGATTCGCTCAGCGCATCGCGGTCGCGCCGCTTGGCCGCGAGTTCCGTTTCGGTCTGCGCGAGCGCGCCGGTCGTCTTCGATGTCTTCGTCAGCAGCTTGCCGCGTTCCGCCGACACCGCGCGAATCAACCCGTCCTCGCCGCCCGATGCATCGCCACCCGAGAGCTGCGACAGCGCATCGCGAACATAGCCGAACGCGTGGCCGCCCGAATCGCGGACCTTGTCCGTCTGACCCTGACGCACCCACAGCAAGCCCGGAATGCCCGCGTGTTCCGGCTTGCTCGCGCCGCGTTCGCTGCGCGAAAAGCCGAGCAGTTCGGCGAGCTTTTCTTCGGCTTCGTCCTCGGCGAAGCTTTGCGTGCCGATCCGCAACTCGCAGCGGCTCTTGCGCACGAAAGACTTCTTGAGCACATGCGGCACGCCGTCGACGCTGAACTTCACCTCGACCGTTGGCTGCCCGTCCGGACGATGCGCGGGCACGATCGCGCCGAGCGTCGAGACCTTGTAGCGTTCCAGAAACACCGTGCGAATTGCTTCGGCGATGGTGCTTTTGCCCGCCTCGTTCGGCCCGGCGATGATGTTCAGCCCCGGCTCGAAGCGGTCGATCACGAGCTTGTCCGCGAGCTTGCGGAAATCCTGAATGGCGATGCTTTCGAGAATCACGCGGCCCCCGCTTCGTTTCGATCGTTGCGACCATCGCGCTGAAAACCCGCCAGCAGCAGCAAGGCTTCCGATGCCGCCGCCGCAGTCGCTTCGTCCGCCTGCAACTCGCGCAGACGCGTGACCACATTGGCGAGATAACCGCTGCGCGCGCCGAGCGCGGCCAGGTCTTCCTCGGTCGGCAACACCTTGAGTTCGCTCGTCGATGCCCGCAAGGCCCGCACGCGCGCCCGCGCTTCCTCGATGGCGACATGCAGCGCTTCGGCCTCCGCGAGCGCGGCGCTGCCCGTCACGCGAATGCGCAATACATCGCTGGCGTCGAGCGCGTGCAACTGCTGACGCAGCATGTCGACATCGCTCGATACGGCGATTTCCGGCATCCAGTCCCTCCAGCGATATTTGCCAACGCGCACGCGCTCGACTGCGGGAACATCGCCCGGTGCGTCGATCGTCACGTCGAGCACATAACCCGGCTCGTTCGCGCGAAAGCGATCCTGCTCCGGCGTGCCCGCATACCAGATGCGCGGGTTCACTTCGTAAACGCCGTGCCAGTCGCCGAGCGCGAGATAGTCGAGCCGCGCGGTCTCGGCGCGCGTCGGCGCGAGCGGATTCGCGGAGTCGATGCCTTCCTGCAAAATCCCGCTCACGCTGCCATGCGCGATGCCGATGCGGAACAGTTCCGCCGGCGTCTCGATACGATCGAAGAATTCGGTGGTGTCGTCGTAGGTGTTGCGCTGAGTGAGCGGCGCATGCAGCAGCGCGAGGCGCGCATCGTCGAGCGTCATGACGCCCGGTTCGAGCAGCAGCCTCACGTTGACGGGCACGCAGTTCAGGCGCATCGCGCGCGTCCAGACGCTTTCGGCGAGCGCGGCATCGTGATTGCCGGGCAGCATGAACCACGGTCCCGCGAAGCCCACGAGCACCGCGAACAGCTTGCGGATCACGGTGTCCGAAACGGTCTGCTGATCGAACACGTCGCCCGCGACCAGGATCGCGTCGACGTTTCGTTCGGTCGCGAGCGTGGCGATGCGCCTCACCGTTTCGAAGCGCGCCTCGGTCAGATGAGCCGCTTCTTCGGCCGTGAACTGTCCGAATTGCGTGCCTATTTGCCAGTCTGCGGTATGCAGGAATCTCATCCTCGGTCCTTACCGTTCTCGTGTTTTATGTTCGCGCGAAAGCGTTCGATTCTAACAGAGCCGCTTCATCGCGCCATCGATTCGAAAAGCGAGCCGCAACGCGCACAGAAACATCAACCGGCTACGCGCCGCACGTCGATTCGATCATGCAATCGGGACGTTTCATGACCCGTTCGCGGACGTTCGCCGCCCGGGCCGCTCATGTCGCCGCGCCACGCATTGAACTAACATACTGGTTCGGATCGAAGTCACATGTGTCGTCGCGTCGCTATATTGCGCGGCGCCTTCAACCTCATACCCGCGCGATGAAACTCGAAACGATTTGGCCCGAGGAGTCATACGGTTGCGAAGGATGGTCAGGCGAGATGGCCCGGCGTATCGCCGGCTTCGACTGGTCGGACACCGCGCTCGGGCCCATCGGCCAGTGGTCGAAGAGCCTGCGCGCCACCGTGCAAATGCTGCTCGCCTCGCCCGTGCCGATCGTCATGTTGTGGGGCCGCCCCGGCACGATGATCTACAACGACGCCTACTCGGTTTTCGCGGGCGGGCGGCATCCGTTCCTGCTCGGCAAACCGGTCGAGGAAGGCTGGCCGGAAATCGCCGAGTTCAATCGCAACGTGGTCGATACGTGCCTGTCGGGCGCGACGCTGTCGTACTCCGATCTGCGTCTGACGCTGCATCGCAGCGGGCTGCCCGAGGACGTGTACATGGACCTCCATTACAGTCCGCTCGCCGACGACGACGGCAAGCCCGCGGGCGTCATCTCCATCGTGTTCGAGACGACCGGCAAGGTGCTCGCCGAAGAACGCCGCGATGCCGCCGAACGCGCCTTTCGCGAAGCCAACCGGCGGCTGCAACTCGCGCTCAGTTCGGGCTTCGTGCTGGGCACCTGGGCATGGGACGTGAACGCCGACCGCTTCAGCGGCGACGAGCGCTTTATCAAGACCTTCTCGCTGGCCGATCAGCCCGAAGACAACTTTCTGTTCGATGCGCTCGCCGCGCGCGTGCATCCCGACGACAGACAACGCCTGCGCGATGCGATGAGCGCGGCATCGTGCAGCGGCGACGGACGCCACGAGATCGAGTTCCGTCTGCGCATGCCGGACGGGACGTATCGCTGGGCACTGTCGAGCGGACGCTGCGAGTTCGACAGCCATCGACGTCCGGTGCGTCTGCCGGGCGTGCTGGTCGATATTCACGAACGCAAGATCGCCGAGGACAAGCTGCTCAAGCTGACGCAGACGCTCGAAGAACGCGTGGCCGAAGCGGTGACCGCGCGCGTCGAGGCGGAGGAACGCTTTCGTCAGGTGCAGAAGCTGGAGGCCATCGGCAATCTCACGGGCGGCGTCGCGCACGACTTCAACAACGTGCTGCAGATCATCTCGGCGAATCTGCAACTCATCGAACTCAAGATCAAGGACGATCCCGACCTGATCCGCCGCCTGCATACGATCGGCGGCGCGGCGGCAAGCTGGCGTCGCAGATGCTGGCTTTCGCGCGTCGTCAGCCGCTCAATCCGGCTGTCGTCGAACCGGGCAAGCTGGTCGAGGACATGTGCGATTTCCTGCAGCGCGCGCTGCCCGAATCGGTCAAGCTGCGCACGTCCGTGTCGTGCGATGCGTGGAATCTGTTCGTCGACCGGCATCAACTGGAAAACGCGCTGCTGAATCTCGTCATCAACTCGCGCGATGCGATCGACGGCACCGGCCACATTCAGCTCGAAGTGACCAATGCATCGCTCGGCGATAAAACCGGCCTCGCGCTGCCCGCCGGCGAATACGTGCGGCTCGCCGTCACCGACGACGGCGCGGGAATGCCCGAGAGCGTGAAAGCGCGCATGTTCGAGCCGTTCTATTCGACCAAGGCCGAAGGTCAGGGCACGGGCCTCGGCCTGAGCATGGTGTTCGGCTTCGTGTCGCAGAGTTCGGGCTGCGTCGATGTACAAACCAAGCTCGGCGAAGGCACGACGGTGGCGCTGTACTTCCCGCGCTGCACGCAGACCGAATCGCGCGATACGCAGACGGTGCGGTCACGCGCATCGAAAGGCGGCGAGACCGTGCTCATGGTCGAGGACGATGCCGACGTGCGGCTCGCGGCCATCGACATGCTCGCGCAACTCGGCTACAAGGTGCTTTCCGCGCAGGACGCGGACGCCGCGCTCGCGACGCTGCAACAGAACGCCGATATCGACCTGCTGTTTACCGACGTGGTGATGCCCGGCACCATCCGCGCCAACGAACTCGCGCGCATCGCGAGCGCGCCGCCGTACCATGCGCGCGTGGTGTTCGCGTCGGGCTATACGCGCGACATCATCTTTCACGAAGGACGGCTGGACGAAGGCGTCGTGCTGCTGAAGAAGCCCTATAGCTTCGATGATCTTGCAAGGACGATCAGGCAGGCGTTGGATGCGTTGGTTTGAGGATTGGAGGACCGAGGGCTCGGAGTATCCGGTTTGGGCACACGCTTGCCAGATCATGCAAAAATAACCCACCCCGCC
>NZ_LFJJ01000030.1 GCF_001189365.1 Candidatus Burkholderia verschuerenii
CGAAGTTCCAAACTCCCAGGAAACCATTCAGATCAATATTGCTTCTGGGAGTTCTGGGAAACACGATCTTCCGGCGGCCCCTTGCCACCCTTGACTTCGACTAATTCTGAAGGGCCGACTACATACGATCATCAATTGCAGGTTGCCGGCGAACCCTCGCTAGGCGCGCACTCGGCGACGCCGGTTCGATCGACTTCTATTTCGATGCGCATGATGCGTTGGTCGGCGCTAGCGGATTCGGCCTCGCGAGCGGCATCGCTAAAGACATGAAGCTGGCGCGCATGCTGATCGAGCGTGGCGCTTCGCCCGATGCGGATCAGCTTGCCGATCCGACCACCAAACTCAAGTCGCTGCTTTGAACAAGGACGAGAACATGGCACAGTTCGACGGCAAGGTCGCCGTGATTACAGGCGCTGCGCAAGGACTCGGCGCGGCCGTGGCTGCGCTGATGGCCGAGCGCGGCGCGAAAGGTATCGTCATTTGCGCGCGATCGAAAGAGAAGGGCGAAGCGAAGGCGCGTGAGTTGAGCGAAATGAGCGGCGCGCAAGTGCGTTTCGTGGCGGCGGATTTGTCGCGCGTCGAAGATTGCCGGGCCGTGATCGCTGCCGCCGATGCGCAATTCGGCCGCGTCGATATTCTGGTCAACGCGGCAGCGACCACCGATCGCGGTACGCTACTCGATACGGATCCCGAACTATTCGATCGAATGTTCGCGACCAATGTTCGCGCGCCGTTCTTTCTCATGCAGGAAACGGTTCGCATCATGAAGCGCGAAGGGATCAAAGGCGCCATCGTCAATATCTGCTCGATGTCGGCGCTCGCGGGGCAGCCGTTTATTGCGGCGTATTGTGCATCGAAAGGCGCGCTCGCGACGCTGACGCAGAACACCGCTTATGGACTTTTGTGAAATCGCATTCGCGTCAACGGGCTGAATCTGGGCTGGATGGCGAGCGACGGCGAAGACCGCATTCAACGCGAATATCACGGCGCAAGCGCGGAATGGCTATCGGAAGCGGCCGCCGCGCAGCCCTTCGGCCGCTTGATCGATCCGAAGGAAGCCGCGCGCGCGTGCAGTAGCGTTTCTGGCGAGCGACGAGTCGGGTCTGATGACCGGCTCGATGGTCAACTACGATCAGTCGGTCTGGGGCGCTTATGACGATGCGCCTCATCCCGCCAAGCCTTTATAAAAGGCCTCAAACGCGGAAGATCGACACCGCGCGTTCGAGTCGCTCGGCCTGATCGCGCAGTTCGACCGTCGATTGTTCCGCTTCACCTACAAGCGCCGCGTTCTGCTGCGTCGCTTCGCCGATCAGCATGACGGTGGTATTGAGCTGCTCGATGCCGCTCGCCTGTTCGCGCGACGCAACGCCGATCTCGTCGACGATGGCATTCACGCGCGCCACGCGCTCGACGATACCGCTCATCGTGCTGCTCGCCTCTTCGGCGATGCGATAACCATGCGAGACCTTTTCCGCCGACTCGGCAATCAGGCTCTCGATTTCCTTCACCGCGCCCGCGCTGCGTTGCGCCAGCACGCGCACTTCCGATGCGACCACCGCGAAGCCCTTGCCGTGCTCGCCCGCGCGCGCGGCTTCGACCGCCGCATTGAGCGCGAGAATGTTGGTCTGCAATGCGATGGCTTCGATGGTCGCGGTGATGTCGGCGATACGGCGCGCCGACGCGTCGATCTCGCTCATCTTCGCCACGACGCGTCCGACCGCGTCGCCGCCCGCGCGCGCCGCATCGGATGCGGAGGCCACGAGCGTGCCCGCCTGCGCCGTGTTGGCCGCGTTCTGCTGCACGGTCGATGTGATTTCTTCCATGCTCGCAGCGGTTTCCTCGAGGCTCGCGGCCTGCGTGGCGATGCGCGATGCGATATCCGTGCTGCCCGACGCGATGCGCGCCGTGCCGTCGTTCATATCCGCCGATGCGCTGCGCACTTGCGCCACGATCTGCGCGAGACCGCGCGCGACGCCGTCGATGGCGCGCATCAGGCGGCCGATATCATCTTCGCGCGCGGTATCCATGCGTACCGTCAGATCGCCTGCCGCGATGCGTTCCGATGCTCGCGTGGCTTCATCGAGCGGTGCGCCGACGAGCTTCTTCACCGCATACATCAGCACGGCGATGAGCGCGATCACGACGACCAATCCGAGCAACAGAAAGCGCAGGCGGCTCGCATGCACATCGGCCAACAACTCGTCACGATAGGCGATGCCGCCGACCATCCAGTTTCATTGCGGCACCGTCATATAGACGATTTCCTTGTCGCCGCCGTGCACGCGTTTGTCCGCGCCGGGAATATCCGCGCCTTCGAACGCGAGACGGCCTTCGTGCGCTTCGAGCATCTGCCGGAACGGCGCGACGCGTTCGTCCGCGATCTGCCCGACGTTGTCAGGATGCACCAGCAACTTGCCGCGATTCGAGCCATTCGATGCATCGACGACGAAATGATAACCGCTTGCGCCGATGGCGAGCTTGTCGATATCGTCCTGCAGCGCGGCGATTTCCGCGCTCACGTCGACGCCCACGAACAGCGCGCCGATCACGCGGCCCGATGCATCGGTCACCGGTTTGTATTCGGTGATGTACTGCTTGCCGAACAGGGCCGCGATGCCGATATACGGCTTGCCCGCGAGCACCGGTCCATACGCGGGGCCTTTGCGATCGAGCAGCGTACCGATCGCGCGCGTGCCGTCCTGCTTCTTGAGCGATGTCGTGACGCGCACGAAGTCGTCGCCATTGCGCGCGAAGATCGTCGCGATGGCGCGGCTTTCCGCGAGGAAGGCATCGGGAATCGTGAAGTCGCCGTTGAGCGGCTTGTCGCCGGCGCTAAGCGTCGGTGTCGCGACGCCGCCGATATCGACGGTATGCGCGGCATCGAGCGTGAAGGTCGACGGCAGACGATGCGCGAACATCGTCATGAAGCGTTCGACTTCCGCGCTCACGGCAGTGTCGTAGAGGCCGATCATCGTGCCGATCGCGCGGTTCTCGCTCTCGACGCGTGCGCGTCGACCTGGTCGCCCGCCGAATGGGTGACGGCGATCGTGAAACTGGCGACGACGATGGCGGAAAGCGCGCAAGCCAGCGCGGCGAATTTGGTCCCGACGCTTAAGCGGGCCAGACGTTGACGAAGCATGGAAAGGTGCGATTGCTTTAAGGGTTCAACTGCCCCTTATCGGCATATTGCGCCTGCATCTTTAGGCTTTATCCAAGCTTTCTTAAGGCCGCGTGTAAATATTTCCGCCAGATTTTAGTTTTATGCCTGACGTTTTTGACGCATCGCGATGGCGACACCCGAAAGCGTCAACGGCTTCGCGCATGCCGAGCGGTTCGCCCAGCGACAGCGCCGCCGCGACGATGCCCATGATCGGCACGAGCAGCATGCCGATCGACGCGATATCGGCAGGCAGCCGCCTGAGCGTCGCGAACCAGGCGAGATAGCAGACGGCCATCGGCACGAGGCTCATGTAGATCAGCACGGCCCAGCCGTCCGCGTGAAGCGCCGAAAAACTCGGATGCTCGATAAACCAGCCGAGCAGCACCATCGGCATGCAGCCGATGCCGACCTGCCAGGCGACCAGCGAGATCGGCGGAATCGGCATCGGCGTGTGCGTGATGACGGTGCCGAGCGCGAAGAGCACCGCAGCGCTCAACGCGAAGGCGATGCCGGCGAACTTGTCCGAGTCGAAATCGAATCCGTGCGCGGACAGCAGCACGACGACGCCGGCCAGGCCCAGCGCGAGCGCGCCGAAGCCCGCCGTGGAAGGCTTGCGCTTCGCGATGGGCCACGCGAGCAGCATCGACCAGATCGGCATGGTGTAGACGAGCAGCGCGCCTTCGCTGACGGAGAGCCATTTCATCGACAGCGTGGAAAAGCCCATCCACGCGAAAACGTTGGTGGCGGATGCGAGCAGCAGACGTGGCATCCATTCGCGCGGGACGCGGATATTTTCACCGACGCTTGTTGCGATGACGCCCAGCAGGATGGCCGCCGCAACGCCCGCGACGCCGCGCGAAAAGAGCGGCGGCCATTCGCGCAACAGGATTTTCATGGCCGGCCAATTCAGCGCCCAGCCGATGGCGGTGACCAGCAGGAGAAGGAACCCCGTCAGGCGAGCAGGCATGAATGGTGGTGAGGGTTGTCGTTGCAGGGCCTCGATGATACAGGCAGGCGGCGTTTCGTCCCTTGGGCAATCTGCATGCTGCATAAAGAATGCAAAACGTCGGCCCGGCGGATCGAATTCAAAACGCAAAATGCCATGTCGGGCGAGGTAACGCGCCAAGGAAACAAAGTTAAAAAACGATTAACTATTTAACTTTTCGTCTCGGCTGCGTCAGAACCTTGTCAGTAAAAGGGTTTGAGGCGACTTAGGGCAAACACGGGATACCTATTTCAGAGCTGTCTCGATATTCTTCATAAAACGTTTTCCAAAAAGTGGGCCCCCGCGCGACTGCCGAATCGCCGCGCAAGAGGTCGGCGGCGCTCGTCGCCGAACATGCAATAGCAGACGCGGCTCGACGAGCGCTGCCGCGTCCCGGAGACATATCCATGAACACAGCCGTAGCCAGCGTTGCACGCGCGGCCAGCAAATATCGCTGGACCGTCTGCGCGCTGCTCTTCTTCGCGACCGTCATCAACTATATGGACCGGCAGATTCTCGGTCTGCTTGCGCCGATGCTTCAGCACGATATCGGCTGGACGCAGGTGCAATACGGCCGCATCGTGATCGCGTTCTCCGCTTTCTATGCGGTCGGCCTGTTGTGCTTCGGGCGGATCGTCGACTGGCTCGGCACGCGCGTGTCCTACGCACTCGCGATGTTTATCTGGAGCATCGCCGCGATGCTGCACGCGGCGGTCGGTTCGGTGATGGGCTTCGCCGCGGTGCGCGCCTTGCTCGGTATCGGCGAAGGCGGCAACTTCCCGGCGGCCATCAAGACCACGGCGGAGTGGTTCCCCCGCCGCGAACGGGCGCTGGCGACCGGCATTTTCAACTCGGGCGCGAACATCGGCGCGGTGTTCGCACCGGCGCTGATTCCGGCGCTCGCGGTGGCGTTCGGCTGGCGTTCCGCGTTCGTGATGGTTGGCGCGATCGGTCTCGTGTGGCTCGCCGTGTGGTTCGTGATGTATCGCGAGCCGGACGGCAGCGCGATCGAAGACGACATCGCCAACGAAGGCGACGAAGCCAAGGCCGCCGACGCCGCCAACGCAAAGGCGGGTGCGCCGGGCTTCAAGGTGCTGATTAAGAAGCGCGAGACGTGGGCCTTCATCGTCGGCAAGTTCCTGACCGATCCGGTGTGGTGGTTCTATCTGTTCTGGCTGCCGAAGTGGCTGAACGAATCGCGCGGTATGGACATGCAGCATATCGGCTTGCCGCTCGTCGTGATCTACGCGATCACCACGGTGGGCAGTATCGGCGGCGGCTGGATTTCATCGGCGTTGTTGCTGCGCGCGGGCTGGACCGTGAATGCGGCGCGCAAGACCGCGATGCTGATTTGCGCGTGCGCCGTATTGCCGATCGCGTTCGTGTCGCAAGCGGAGAATCTGTGGGTGGCGGTGGCGATCGTCGGCCTTGCCGCGGCGGCGCATCAGGGCTGGTCCGCGAATCTCTTCACGACGGCATCCGATCTGTTCCCGCGTCGTGCGGTGGGCGCGGTGGTCGGTATCGGCGGCATGGCCGGTTCGATCGGCGGTGTTCTGTTCTCCGAAGTAATCGGTCAGGTGCTGCAACGCACGGGCCATTACTGGGTGCTGTTCGCGATCGGCGCATCGGCGTATCTGATTGCCTTCGCGATCATGCATATCCTCACGCCGAAGATGACGCCGGCTAAACTCGGCGCGTGAATGAACGCGCGCCGCCTGTCATGGTCGACAAGCAGGCGGCGCGTTACGCGTGAGCGGGCACCGTGCAAGTCGTCGTCGATTCGCGCACGATCAGGCGTGGTTCGAACATGAAGTTGACCGGGTCCGCGTGACCGGCGAGCGCATCGATGAGCTTCTGCATGGCGAGTTCGCCCATCTTTTCGCTCTGGATATCGACGGTCGTGAGACCGGGCGCGGCATAGGCGCCGTAGGGCACGTTGTCGATGCCGGTCACCGACACGTCCTGCGGCACGCGAATGCCGAGCGATGCGGCTTCTTTCATGAAGCCCAACGCGATCAGGTCGTTGTAGCAGATCACTGCTTGCGGACGTTTCGGACCGAGCATCACGCGCGAACAGGCGTGTTCTCCGGCGATCGACGTAGGCGCATGGGCTTCGTACACATCGAGTTCGAGACCCCCTTCGGCAAGACAATCGCGCGCGCCGCGAATGCGTTCATCGTTGATGCGCGCATGTTCGAAACCGAGATACGCAATGCGCCGATGCCCGAGGTCGAGCAAGTGGCGCGCAAGCATGTACGTGGCAAGCCGGCTGTTGATGCCGACGCTCGGAATGGGCATTTCCGCATTGCGCAGCAGCACGACGGGCTTGTCGAGATCGAGCATCCACTGCGCCTGTTCATCGGGCAGGCGCGAGCTGACGAGCAGACCGTCGACGCGTTGCGCAAGGGCTTCGATCAGCGGACGTTCGCGTGCCTGGTTTTCGTCGATGTCGACGAGCAGCAGCGTGTAGTCGTGCCTCAGCGCAATGCGGTTCGCGCCTTTCACGACATTCGTGAAGTGCGGATTGCTGATGTCGAGTATGGTCAGGCCGATGGTACGCGTGCGGCCGGTGATCATCGAGCGCGCGAGCGGATTGGAGCGGTAGCCGAGCGTTTCGATGGCGGCTTTTAGCCGGGCTTCGACGGGCGCGCTGAAACGCTGGGCGCCGTTGATGTACTTCGACACGGTCGCGACCGACACGCCCGCTGCGGCCGCGACGTCACGAATGGTCGGGGAAATTTTTTTCATGCGGAGGGTAACGTTTTCTCGACGATTTTCCAAGCTTAGCGGATTGTCGCAGAAAAGCGGGAAACAAAGCGCGTCGATGTGAATTTTGCATGCAGCATGCATTCAATCGAAAGCCGAGCTTGGCAACATTCGCGGCGTGACGCGTGCGCGTCGAAAACGTTTTCTTCTATTTAGCTTTCAATGCGCTTCGGGCGCGTTCTGAATCAACGGTATCGAGAGGAGTTTCGATGAATCAGTCAAACGCAGCGGGTAAACCATTCAAGCGCCTGCTTCTGACCGGCGCGGCCGGCAATCTGGGACGTCAACTGCGCGGCGCGCTCGCGCAATGGGCCGATGTCGTGCGTCTTACCGACATCGCGCCGCTCGATGATGAGGCCGCGCACGAAGAAGTCGGCGCCGCCGATCTCGCGGATCGCGACGCGGTGATGCGTCTCGTCGACGGCGTGGATGCGATCGTCCATCTGGGCGGCATCTCCATCGACGCGCCCTTCGACGATCTGATCGAAGCGAATATTCGCGGCACCTATAACATCTACGAAGCGGCGCGTCGCTTCGGCGTGAAGCGCGTCGTGTTCGCCAGCTCGAATCACGCGATCGGTTTTCATCCGGTGACGGAAGTGCTCGATGCGGATGCGCAGCAGCGTCCGGACAGCCTTTACGGCGTAACGAAGTGCTTCGGCGAATCGCTGTCGCGCTATTACTTCGATCGCTTCGGTATCGAAACGGTGTGCCTGCGCATCGGCTCGTCGTTCGAGGAACCGAAGAATCCGCGCATGCTCGTCACGTACTTGAGCTATCGCGATTTCATCGAGCTCGTGCGCTGCTCGCTGTTCAACAATCGCGTCGGTCATACGGTGGTGTACGGCGCATCGAACAATCCGGTGAAGTGGTGGGACAACTCGAAGGCGGGCTTCCTCGGTTTCAATCCGCAAGACAGTTCGAGCCAGTTCGACGGCCTGTTTCCGACGCGTGCGCCCACCGACGATCGCGACGATCCCGCACAGCAGTTTCAAGGCGGACAGTTCGTCGTCGGCGAACCGATGGAACGCAAAAGCTGATTCTTTAGGATCAAGGTTTATCCGCATGCATCGATGATCATGATGACCGGAATGTTACCGGTCTCATAAACGATGAAATCACGCGCGATTCATCGGGAATCGCGCGTAAATTTCACAGAGTGTGGGATGTTGCGCACGCGCTGCACCATGCCCGGGCGTCGAGCGCCTAAAGCAGACGCGTAAGCAAACGCGCGAGCCTGCAAAAAGCAGGCTAAACACCACTTCTGTAGTCCCTCCGTAAAGAGTAGGCTCCGCTGGGTAGTCATATCGTCAAACGATCTGTCGACTTCGTACCCGGAGGAGACATAGATGGACCTAGAAGCTCGCACCATGAAGCGCGTGATGGTTCGCCTCGTGCCGTTCCTGATCCTGTGCATTTCATTGCCTATCTCG
The DNA here is from genome assembly GCF_001189365.1 of Candidatus Burkholderia verschuerenii. Classification (GTDB taxonomy): domain Bacteria; phylum Pseudomonadota; class Gammaproteobacteria; order Burkholderiales; family Burkholderiaceae; genus Caballeronia; species Caballeronia verschuerenii. Next base: position 8,345 of record NZ_LFJJ01000030.1, read on the forward strand.
ACCGCGTCAACGTCGGCTTTGCGGCGTTGCAGATGAACAAGGCGCTCGGTTTTAGCGCGAGCATGTTCGGCTTCGGCGCGGGGATTTTCTTTATCGCGTATTTCTTTTTCGAAGTCCCATCCAATCTGCTGCTGGAGCGTTTCGGCGCGCGCCGCTGGATCGCGCGGATCATGTTCACGTGGGGCATTCTCGCGGTGGCGATGGCATTTATTCCGCACATCGCCAAAGCGACGGGATTGTCGAATGCATACGTGTTTTACGGCTTGCGCATTTTGCTGGGCATCGCGGAAGCGGGCTTCTTTCCGGGCATCATCTTCTTGCTGACGCTGTGGTTTCCCGCGAAATATCGCGGGCGCGTGGTCGGTTATTTTATGGCGGCGATTCCGCTTTCGACGGTGATCGGCGGTCCCATTTCCGGCGCGCTGCTGCAGATGGATGGTTTGCACGGCATGGAAGGCTTGCAGTGGCTTTATCTGATCGAAGCGTTGCCCGCGTTGCTGCTCGCCTTCGTCGTATTCTTCTATCTGACCGACCGTCCTTCGGATGCACATTGGCTCGCCGATGACGAACGCAAGTGGCTGGTGGATCGGCAAGCGCATGAGCGCGCGCATCGTGAAGCCAAGCATTCGTTCAGCGTCAAGGAGGCGTTGTTCAATCCGCGAGTGCTCGCCATCGCGCTGATCTATTTCGGCGCGAATGCGACCAACTACGGACTGAGCTTCTTCCTGCCGCAGATCGTGAAAGCCTTCGGTCTCACGAACCTGCAGACCGGTTTCGTGACGTCGTTGCCGTATGCGGTCGGTGTCGTGAGCATGATCTTGTGGGGACGCCATTCGGACCGCAAACTCGAACGTCGCTGGCATGTGGCGATCGCGCTGATGGTGGTGGCGGGCGGCATTGCGGCATCGGCCGGGCTCGATAATCCGGTGCTCAAGATGCTGGCGCTGTCGATCGCGGGCTTCGATATCTTCGGCTGCCTGCCGGTGATCTGGACGCTGCCGGCATCGTTCCTGTCGGGCGCGGCGGCGATCAATTCGCTCGGCAACCTCGCGGGCTTCTTCGGACCGTATGCGATGGGCTGGATCAAGGACAGCACGGGCGGCTTCGGCATGGGTCTGCTTTGTCTTGGCGCGGGCATGGTCGGGGGCGCGGCGGTTTTGCTGCTGCATCACGACAAGTCGCTGGAGACAATATCGGGCGCGCACGAAATGGACGACGGGGAGCCGCAGCCCGCGCGGTGATTGTTCGACGAGAATTTTGGCATTACGCATGCAAAATGCCGCGTCCGATGGTTGGACGCGGCATTTGTTTGTGGCGCGGAAAGGCGCGGCAGACCGTTGCCGGGCAATTAAATGTTACGTGAATGCGCGTTGCGGCCTACCGGAATCAGGTCGATACTACCGCCGCCGACATATTGCATAACGAATTAAAAATGAGCGCCATCGACATCGTGTGTGTCACGTACAGGCATGAGCCAAAGCTCGAGACTTTCCTTAACGCCATGCTGTCGCAAACGTCCTTGCAGTTTCGCTTGACGATCATTCACGATGGCCCCGATGCTGAGTTCGATGAGGTCGCGAAGCGCTATGCGACTCACCATCCAGCACTCATGCGTTTTCTCAGCACGAACGAGCGCCACAACGATTACGGTCACACCTTGCGCGATGTCGGTATCGGCCTGGCGGAACACGAGTGGCTTCTGCTGACGAACGGCGATAACTATTACTGCCCGGTCTTCGTCGACTCGATGCTCAGTGCGGCGGCACAAGGAAACGCCGAGTTCATTCTGTGCGACATGCTGCACAGTCACGACAAACCGGGCGGCAGACCTCAGGGACGATATCGTTATTTCGACACCGCGCCGAGCCGTTACTCCATCGATATGGGGTGTTTCATGGTGAAGACGCACATCGCAAAGCGTGTCGGCTTTCGCGACAAAACGCACGACGGCGATGCGACGTATGTCGGAGATCTCATCGCGACGGGCGAGGTGAAGAACGTCCAAAAAGTCGCGGCTGCGTTACTGGTTCACAACTAAGCCAGCCACTAGGCCAACCACAGCGGATCCCGCAACGCTTCGCGCACGCAGTCCGCCGCTGCGGCGCACGCGGGGTTATTGCCATGCGTGCGCCATGCGAGCAGAAGATCGGCGGAAACGTCTTCGAGACCCGCAAGCGGAATGAACGCCACATCGGGAAATTTGACGCGCGAGGCCGACTGCGGCACCAACGCCACGCCTAAGCCCACGCCGACGAGCGCGATGATCGAATGGGTCTGCGTCACATGCTGCGTTTCGGCGACGGTCACGCCTATCGCGTGCAGCACACCCGTGATCAGACCGTGAAAGTACACGCCTTCGACGGGCGGATAGGTAATGAAGCTCTCGCCCGCCAATTCCTGCACGACGATGCTCTCGCGCGTCGCTAGCCGATGCGCGAGCGGCACGACCGCGCATAGCGGTTCGCGAAACACCTTCAACGACGCGACGCCCGGATGCGCGATCGGCGAGCTCGACAAACCCATGTCGATCTGCTCCTCGCGCAACGCCTGCAATTGCTGCGGCGACGTCATTTCGCGCAAGGTGAGCGACACTTCGGGCATTTCCCGTCATAACAGCGCGACGAAGCGCGGTAGGAACACATAGCTCGACGCCACGGTGAAGGCGATGGTGAGCGACCCCGTGTCGCCCGCCGCGATGCGCTGTGCGTCGAGCACGGCGCTGCCGGTCTGCGCGAGGATTCGCCGCGCGGATTGCGCGAATGCGCCGCCGGCTGGCGTTAGCCGGATCGCCCGCGCGCTTCGGTCGAACAGTTGCGCGCCGACGGCATGCTCCAGCGCCTGAATCTGCCGGGTAAGCGGCGGCTGCGTCATGTTCAGTCGCTCGGCCGCGCGCCGGTAGTTCATCTCATCGACGACGGCGAGAAAACAGCGAAGTTGGGCAAGTGTGACCATTGATGCAGAAAAGGTATCGTCCGATGCAGTCGTAAGCCTATCGGGTATCAATCGAAGGCGCTAGGCTTATCTCTCAGCGCGGCATGCTAAACGCAAAATGCGATCAGCCGCAATTCCTTCGCTCGCCCCAAATCTCTTCCATGACTTCAACCACCATCCACCGTCCGCGCGAACTCCTCGCATCGCTGGCCGCCCGCCTGTTCGGTGCAGCGGGCATGGACGAAGACAAAGCATCCTGCGTCGCCGACTTGCTCGTCCTCACCGACATGATGGGCCGCTCGACGCACGGCCTTGCGCAGTGCGGCGCGTATCTCGACGAATTGAACAAGGGCGGCATGCGCGCGACCGGCTCGCCCGAGACGATCCGCGACACCGGCGCGACACTCGTGTGGGACTGCGACTATCTGCCGGGACTCTGGCTCATGCAGCGTGCTTTGTCGCTCGGTTTCGATCGTGTGCGCGAGAATGGCGTATTCACATTTTCGATGCGACGCAGCCATCACATCGGCTGCTTGGCCGCGCTCGCGAAGCAAGCCACCGATCGCGGCCTTTACGCGATGATCGCGTCGTCCGGTCCTCATACGAAAGCGGTCGCGCCGTATGGCGGCAAGCAAGGACTCTTTAGCCCGAATCCGTTTGCGTTTGGTTTTCCGACCTCGCATTTTCCGGTACTGGTCGACACCTGCGCGTCATTGACGACCGTCTCGATGACGCGCCAGAAAGCGGCGGCGGGCGAATCATTCGAACATGCATGGCTGCTCGATTCGCAGGGCCGTCCGACGCGCGATCCGCGCATGCTCGAAGGCGATGACGAGCGCGGCACGCTGATGCTGTTAGGCGGCGAGGAATCGGGTCATAAAGGCTTCGGTCTTGCGCTGATGGTCGAAGCACTTACGCAGGGACTCACAGGCTTCGGCCGTCGCGATGCACCGACACGCTGGGGCGCGAACGTCTATCTGCAATTGATCGATCAGGCGGCCTTCGCGGGCAGTGAGGCATCGATTGCGCAAATGGATTTTCTCGCGCAGCAATGCCACGCCAATGCGCCGATCGATCCGGCCGCGCCCGTGCGATTGCCGGGCGAACAGGCATCGCGCAACATCGAGCGGCATCTGCGAGAAGGCGTAAGACTGTCGGGCAATTGCGGTCGTGGGGCGAGCGCCTTGGCGTGGATGTGGCCGAACTCGCTTAGCGATGCTTGCCTTTGGCCTGGTCGACCTGACGAATCGCCTGCGCGGCATCGTCGCTGACGACATCGAGAGTGCGTCGTACACTGCTCGCTGCAATTTATCGAGCATGTCTCTCTTTGGTCGAGGAACCGTCATGGCAAAAAAGACGATCGCGGATTATCTGGCGAAAACGCTCGCTATCGCAGGCATCGAGCGTATCTGGGGTGTTACGGGCGACAGTCTGAACGGCCTCGCGTTCAGCTTGAAAGAACAAGGTTCGATCAAATGGATGCACACGCGTCACGAGGAAGCGGCTGCATTTGCGGCCGGTGCGGACGCGGCATCGACGGGCAAGCTCGCGATATGCGCGGGCAGTTGCGGTCCGGGCAATCTGCATCTGATCAACGGGCTTTATGATTGCCATCGTAATCAACAGCCCGTGCTTGCGATTGCCGCGCATATTCCTTCGACCGAAATCGGTCTGGGCTACTTTCAGGAGACGCATCCTCAAGAGCTGTTCAAGGAGTGCAGTCACTATGTCGAGCTCGTCACCAACGCTTCGCAATTTCCGCGTGTGCTGGAACGTGCGATGCGCGCTGCAATCGAAAAGCGCGGCGTTGCGGTAATCGTCTTGCCGGGCGATGTCGCGCTGGCGGAAGGGCCGGGCGTCGAGCCTACGTTCACCGAAGTGGAGCCGATCACCATCACGCCGCCGGATGCATCGCTGGAGAAACTCGCGAACATTTTGAACGGTTGCGAAGCGGTTACCATTATGTGCGGCAGTGGCGTGGCCGGCGCGCACGACGTAGTGGTGTCGCTTGCGGATACGCTTGGCGCGCCTATCGTGCATGCGTTGCGCGGCAAGCAGTTTATCGAGTACGACAATCCATTCGATGTCGGCATGACGGGACTGATCGGCTTTAGCTCCGGCTATCACGCGATGATGTCCTGCGATACCTTGCTTCTGCTCGGCTGCGATTTTCCGTATCGCCCGTTTTATCCGCCGCATGCGAAGGTCGTGCAGATCGATTGGCGCGGCGAGCAACTCGGCAAACGCGCACCGCTTGCAATGGGTCTGGTCGGTACGGTCAAGGAAACCGTGACGGCGCTCTTGCCCAAACTCAAGCGCAAGGACGATCGGCGCTTTCTCGACAACGCATTGCGCCACTATGCAAACGCGCGCAAGGATCTCGATCATCTCGCCGGTCCGTCCGCGTCGGGACGTGCGATTCATCCGCAATATCTGGCGCGCCTTATCGATCGACTCGCCGATGAAGACGCCATCATCACCGCCGATGTCGGTACGCCGACAGTATGGGCCGCGCGTTATCTGACGATGAACGGCAAGCGTCAGTTGCACGGCTCCTTCAATCACGGCTCGATGGCTAACGCCATGCCGCAAGCTTTAGGCGCGCAGGGCGCTCATGCTAAGCGTCAAGTGATTTCGATGTCGGGCGATGGCGGCCTTGCCATGTTGCTCGGCGATCTGTTGACGACCCGACAACACGATTTGCCGATCAAGGTCGTGGTGTTCAATAACAGCCTGCTCGGTTTCGTGTCGATGGAGTTGAAGGCCGCGGGCTACGTGGACACCAATGTCGATCTGAGCAAGACCGACTTCGCGCAGATCGCCAAAGGCGCGGGAATATGGTCGGTGCGCGTGGAGGAATCGGAAGCCCTGGAAGGCGCATTGCGCGAAGCCTTTGCGCACCCCGGGCCCGCCCTCGTCGATGTCGTGACCGACAAGCACGAATTGTCGATGCCGCCCAATATCGAGTTTTCGCAAGCTAAAGGCTTTAGCCTTTATATGCTGCGCGCGATCTTGAGCGGCAAGGGCGATGAAATCGTCGAGTTGGCGAGGACGAACTTGCGTTAAAGGGTCATCGTTTGAGAAAGTCGGCCAGTTGCTCGAAGGTGCCCCCAAAGCCTTGTTCGAGCGATGGCCGCAAATTGTCGAAGAAGCGCAATTCTTCGGTTGTTGCGCCGAAGGGTTGCGCATGCAGCGCAATACGCGTCTTGCCGTCCTGCTCCGTGAACGTCACGATGTTTTCGATTTCCATCGGGCACTCCGCGCTGAAGGGCGCGCGCGCAATGCCGCCGTGCTCGTTGGCGAAGGAGTTGAGCCACACGATGCGTTCGCCATCCACGATCTCGCGATAGTTGAAGCGGCCCCACATGGCGGGCGCACCGGGGAATTTCATCGCATAGTGAAAGAAGCCGCCCGCGCGAAGCTCGAATCGATGCGCTTCCAGCGCGCAGCCCTTCGGGCCCCACCAATGCGCGAGTTGATCGGCCTGACTCCATGCTTGCCACACGCGTTCGCGCGATGCATCGAAGTCGCGGTTCATTTCGAAGATCACCGCATCACGATTGATCGAATCACTTTGCACTTTTCTTTCCTTTGGATGTTGATGATCCCTTAGTCGATTTGCTCGCTTTAAGGAACGCGTCGAGTTTGTCGAAGCTCGCTTCCCGCAACGAACGATAGGCTTCGACCCAATTGGCTGCGGCTTCGAGCGCAGCCGGTTCCAGCCGGCATGGCCGCGTTTGCGCGGCGCGAGTACGGGTAACCAGCCCCGCGCGTTCGAGCACTTTCAGATGCTTGGAAATGGAAGGCTGAGTCATGTCGAACGGTTCGGCGAGTTCGTTGACCGTTGCTTCTCCGCTTGACAGACGAGCGAGCATGGCCCGCCGTGTAGGATCGGCCAGCGCCGCGAAGACTCGATTAAGTTGACTTTCCGACGCATGCATTCCATTGCTTTTAGGTTATATAACTTAAAAGGAATATAAAAGCCGCTTCGGCATTCGTCAAGCGGCTGGTTTATTCTCGAAGACCGTCAACGCGAGGCCGGTTCGATGAGTGACACACCTATTCCATTCGCGGGCGCCTTGCCGCTCGATCACACGTTCGAATTCGACGGGCAAAGCGTGCGGTACGGCGTGATCGGCGAAGGCGCGCCGCTCGTCATGGTGCACGGCACGCCGTTTTCGTCGCAAGTGTGGCGACACATCGCGCCGATCGCGGCGCGCTTCCGGCGTGTGTACTACTTCGATCTGCTCGGTTACGGCGCGTCGGAAAAGCGGGCAGAGCAGAACGTATCGCTTGGCGTGCAGAATCGGCTGCTTGCGGCCCTGTTCGATCATTGGAACGTCGAGCGTCCCGACGTTCTGGCGCACGATTTCGGCGGTGCAACATCGCTTAGAGCGGCCTTGCTCGATGGCTGCGAATATCGCTCGCTCATGCTGGTCGATCCAGTTGCCGTCGCGCCGTGGGGGTCGCCGTTCGTGCGACATGTGCGCCAACACGAATCGGCGTTTGCGGGCGTGCCGCCCTATATGCATCAGGCGATGCTGGATGCTTATCTGCAAGGCGCGGCGCATCGAACGCTTTCGCCTGATGTTCTGCGCATCTATACGCAACCGTGGACCGGCGAGCCGGGACAGGCAGCGTTCTATCGGCAGATCGCGCAGATGGATCCGCGATATACCGACGAGGTGCAGAAGCGCTATAGCGAGCTCAAATACCCCGTGTCGATTCTCTGGGGCGAAGAGGATCAATGGATTCCGATCGAGCGAGGCGTCGAACTGGCCTCGCTGATTCCACATGCGCGTTTCACGCGCGTGCCCGGCGCGGGCCATCTCATGCAGGAGGACGCGCCGGAGGCGATTGTCGGCGAGTTACTGACGTTTTTGCATTTTGCCTAATGAATGCAAAGACCGATGCAGAATTCTCCGCACTTTCCCTATGTTACGATCGTAACAAACATGAGTTAAACTGAGATCAATCTATCAAAAATTGTTGTGCATCGCACAAGATATTGTGTGCGGATCGCAATGGACGATACCGAGCCGATCTCATGTTGGAAACCGCATCGAAGTCCATCGTCGCGTGGCCGGGCAAGACGCCGGCGCATGCCAACGCGCGCAATCCGGGCGTGCCGTTCGATCTATCGTGGCTTGACGGGCTACGCGTCAATCAGTCCGCGGTCTCGCGGCGTGCTTCGACGCTCGGCACGCGCCGCGCCGTCAAGAAGGACGCGCAGGCTGCGTGGCTGCTAAAGGCGATTACCTGTATCGATCTGACGACGCTGAGCGGCGACGACACCCCCGCGCGCGTCGAGCGTTTGTGTGCGAAGGCGCGTCAGCCGCTGCGCGACGATCTGCTCGACGCGCTCGGCATGGCGCCCGCATCGATCAAGACCGGCGCCGTCTGCGTCTATCACCGTTATGTGAAGACGGCCGTTCGCGCGCTCGAAGGCAGCGGCATTCCGGTGGCGGCGGTATCGACGGGATTTCCCGCAGGCCTCAATCCGCATGAACTCAAGTTGCGCGAGATCGAAGCATCGGTTGCGGACGGCGCGGCGGAGATCGATATCGTCGTGACGCGCGAACATGTGCTGACGGGTAACTGGAAAGCGCTCTACGACGAGATGCGCGACTTTCGCGCCGCGTGCGGTGATGCGCACGTCAAGGCGATTCTCGGCACCGGCGATATCCGCACGCTGTCGAATGTCGCCAAGGCTTCGATGATCTGCATGATGGCGGGCGCGGATTTCATCAAGACGTCGACGGGCAAGGAAAGCGTCAACGCCACGCTCGACGTGTCGCTCGTGATGGTGCGCATGATCCGCGAATATCTCGCGCGCACGGGCGTTGCGATCGGCTTCAAGCCGGCGGGTGGCGTATCGACTGCGAAGACCTCGCTCGAATATCAGATCCTCATGAAAGAAGAACTCGGGCGCGCATGGCTCGAGCCGGATCTGTTCCATATCGGCGCATCGAGCCTGCTTGCCGATATCGAACGGCAACTCGAGCATCATGTGAGCGGACGCTATTCGGCGTTCAATCGTCACCCCGTCGCCTGATTCAAGCGATTTTCTTAAGAACCAGCCTCATGAGCGTAGCCGAATACTTCTCCTCGATGGAATACGGACCCGCACCGGAAGACGATCGCGCCGCGCGCGCATGGCTCGATCAACATGAAGGGCGCTTCGGCCATTTCATCGATGGCGCATGGCGTCGAGCCGAAGACGACGAGCATTTCGATTCGCGCGAACCCGCCACGGGCCGCGTGCTCGCATCGATCGCGCAAGGCACGTCGAGCGATGTCGATGCAGCGGTGCAAGCCGCGCATGCCGCGCTCGAAGGATGGCAAGCCATCGGCGGAGCGGGACGCGCGCGACATCTGTATGCGTTGTCGCGCATGGTGCAACGTCATAGCCGACTGTTCGCCGTGCTCGAATCGCTCGATAACGGCAAGCCGATCCGCGAGTCGCGCGATATCGATATCCCCCTTGTTTCAAGGCATTTTCTGCATCATGCGGGATGGGCGCAGTTGCAGCATCGCGAGTTCGCGGACTGGGCGCTGCTCGGTGTGATCGGGCAGATCGTGCCGTGGAATTTTCCCTTGCTGATGCTTGCATGGAAGATCGCGCCGGCCATCGCACTCGGTAACACGGTCGTGTTGAAGCCGGCGGAATATACGCCGCTGACCGCGCTGCTGTTTGCCGAACTCGCACATCGCGCAGGCTTGCCTAAAGGCGTGCTCAATGTCGTCACCGGCGATGGACGCACGGGCGCGGCGCTGGTCGAACACAAGCGCGTGGCGAAGATCGCCTTCACGGGCTCGACCGAAGTCGGACGCCAGATTCGTGCGAGCACCGCAGGCTCGGGCAAGTCGCTTACGCTGGAACTCGGCGGCAAGTCGCCGTTCATCGTATTTGACGATGCCGATCTCGATAGCGCCGTCGAAGGCGTGGTCGATGCGATCTGGTTCAATCAGGGACAAGTGTGTTGCGCGGGTTCGCGTCTGCTGGTGCAGGAAGGGATCGAAGCGCGCTTCGTCGACAAGCTCAAGCAGCGCATGGAAACGTTGCGTGTGGGCACGTCGCTCGATAAGGGCATCGACAGAGCGCGATCGTCGATGACGTGCAGCTTGAACGCATTCGCGCGCTGGTCGATAAAGGCAGAACAGAAGGCTGTGCGATTCATCAGCCGTCGCGTCTTTCGCTGCCGGAAAATGGCGCTTTCTTTCCGCCGACGCTCGTCACGAATGTCGCGCCTGCATCGACGCTCGCGCAAGAAGAGATCTTCGGGCCGGTGCTCGTCACGATGAGTTTCCGCACGCCGGAAGAAGCCGTCGCGCTCGCCAACAACACGCGTTATGGCCTCGCAGCAAGCGTATGGAGCGAAAACATCAGCCGTGCGCTGGACGTCGCGCCTCGCCTGCAATGCGGCGTCGTGTGGATCAACGCGACCAACCTGTTCGATGCAGCCGTGGGCTTCGGCGGATATCGCGAGTCGGGCTTCGGGCGCGAAGGAGGACGCGAAGGCATCTACGAATACCTGAAGCCGCGCGCATGGTCGAAGCTGCCGATGCGAGGCGATGCGAAGTCTTTGCCTGCGCAACCCGACTCGCTCGTCGATACGAACAATGTCAGCGCACTCGATCGGACTGCGAAGCTTTTTATCGGCGGTAAGCAGGCGCGTCCGGATAGCGGCTATTCGCGACTCGTGATGTCGCCGGCGGGCGAGATCGTCGGCGAAGTGGGCGAGGGCAATCGCAAGGATATTCGCAATGCCGTGGCAGCAGCGCGCGGCATGACGAAATGGTCGTCGGCGAGCGCGCATAACCGCGCGCAGGTGCTGTACTACCTCGCGGAAAATTTGAGCGCACGTGCCGACGAGTTCGAGAAGCAACTAATGGTTTGTGCCGGCTCGACCCGGCAAGATGCCAAGCGCGAAGTCGACGCATCCATCGCGCGCTTCTTTACTTATGCGGCCTGGGCCGACAAGTACGACGGCGCGGTGCATGCGCCGCCCTTGCATGGCGTCGCGCTGGCGATGCACGAACCGCTCGGCGTGATCGGCGTCGTGTGTCCCGACGAAGCGCCGTTGCTCGGCTTCGTGTCGCTTATCGCGCCGGCGCTTGCGGTGGGTAATCGCGTGGTCGCGGTGCCTAGCGAAACGTGTCCGCTGATGGCGACCGACTTCTATCAGGTCGCGGATACATCGGACGTGCCGGGCGGCGCGCTGAACATCGTGACCGGCGATACGAAGTCGCTTACGCAAACTCTCGCGCAACACGACGACGTCGATGCGTTGTGGTGCTTCCACGGCGCGGCGTTGTCGGCCTTGGCCGAGCGCGAATCGATCGGCAATCTGAAGCGCACGTTCGTCGATCAGGGCCGCGTGTTCGACTGGCACGATACCGCGAGCGAAGGTTTGCCGTTCCTGCGGCAAGCGGTGCAGGTCAAGAATATCTGGGTGCCTTACGGGGATTAAACGCAAGACATCCGCGACATATAGTTCAAGGCGCGACGAGCCCGCATAGACGATAGGGACGCGCGCATGCATGGAGGAGACACTGTGCTGAAGAACATCGATCCGCTGTTGAACGCCGATATCCTGTACGCACTCGCGTCGATGGGACATGGCGATGAAGTCGTGATCTGCAATGCCCACTTTCCTGCGGATTCCGTCGCGCGGCAAACGGTATTGGGCCGCGTGCTGCGCATGGACGGCGTCGGCGCACCGCGCGCGGTGCGTGCGATTCTGTCCGCGCTGCCGCTCGACACCTTCGTGGACGATCCCGCCGGCCGCATGGAAGTTGTCGGCGATGCGAGCAACTTGCCCGCCGTGCAACGCGAAGCACAACGCGAAGTGGACGAAGCGGAGCAACGCGCTATGCCGTTCGCGCCGATCGAACGTTTCGCGTTCTACGAGCGCGCCAAGCAGGCCTACTGTGTGATCGCGACAGGCAAAGCGCGCGGCTACGGCTGCTTCATCTTCAAGAAGGGGGTGATGCTCGCGCCGGACACGGCGGAAGGAGGCACGCGATGAAAAGCGTCGTCATTCTTGGTATCTACGTGACCGACCTCGCGTTCCGTGCGCAACGCATGCCTTTGCTCGGCGAGACCGTCGCGGGCTCCGCGTTCAAGATGGGACCGGGCGGCAAGGGCTCGAATCAGGCGGTCGCCGCCGCGCGCGCGGGCGCGAACGTGATCTTCTGCACACGCATCGGCGCGGACGCGTTCGGCGAGATCGCGCAGGCGACCTGGCGCGCGGAAGGCATCACCTCGCGCGCGACCGTCATGCAGGACACGGCTACGGGCGCGGCCCACATCTATGTCGACGAGAACACCGGCGGCAATGCGATCATCGTCGCGGCGGGCGCGGCGGGCACGCTCGCACCCGAAGACGTCGATGCAATCGAAAGCGATATCGCCGGTGCAGCAGTGTTCGTCACGCAACTCGAACAACCGATTCCCGCCGCTCGACGCGGACTCGAACTGGCACGCAAGCATGGCGTGACGACGGTGTTCAATCCCGCGCCCGCGCTGCCACTCGACGACGATATCTATCCGCTGTGCGACTACACCACGCCTAATGAAACGGAAGCGACGGCGCTGACGGGTGTGGCCATCGGTCACGTCGATGACGCGCGGCGCGCCGCCGACGTGCTGCTGCAAAAGGGCGCGCGCGCCGTGATCGTCACGCTTGGCGAAGCGGGTGCATTGCTGCATACATCGCAAGAATCGACGCTGGTGCCCGCCTTTAATTGCGGGCGTGTCGTCGAGACGGCAGGCGCTGGCGATGGCTTCACAGGCGGCTTTGCAGCCGCGCTGGCACGCGGCGACTCCGCCCAGGATGCGGTGCGTTTCGGATGCGCGCTGGCAAGCCTGTCGGTGACGCGCGCGGGCACCGCGCCATCGATGCCGCGTCTCGACGAAATCAACGCCGTGCTCACCGAACGGAGCGTGTTGCAATGAAGGGTTCGAAATGGCTCGCGGATCGCCAGTTCAACTTTCTGATCGGCGTGAACGTGCTGGTCGTGATCATCGCGACCTGGCTCTCTCACGGGCAGTTCGTCGATATCGATAATCTGCAGTCGATGGGCGGGCAATTGCCCGAGCTCGGACTGCTTGCGCTCGGCATCATGCTGTCGATTGTGTCGGGTAACGGCGGCATCGATCTGTCGGGCGTGGGGCTCGCGAATCTCTCCGGCATGGTCGCGGCGATGCTGTTGCCGCATATGGTCTCCGGCGACGATTCACCCGCGCTTTATACGGCCGTGTTCGTATGCATCGTCGTGGTGATGGGTGCGATCGGCGGCTTGCTCAACGGTGTCGTTATCGCGAAGCTCAGGCTCACGCCGATTCTCTGTACGCTCGCACGCAGTTGCTGTTCACCGGCATTGCGGTGGTGTTGAGCAATGGCGCATCGGTGCGCGTGGAGTATGTCGATCAGCTGTTGAACATCGGCAATGGCACCTTTCTGCAAGTGCCCATTTCGCTGTGGATCTTTATCGCTGCGGTGCTCGTGCTCGGCTGGATTCTCAAGCGCACGCCTTTCGGTCTGCGTCTCTATCTGATGGGCACGAATCCCAAGGCTGCGTTTTATGCGGGCATTCCGCGCGCGCGGATGTTGATCGTCACGTATGGCATGTGCGGCGTGCTCGCGTCGCTGGCGGGTCTTATCAGCGCGACGCATACGTCCAGCGCCAAGTGGGATTACGGCAATTCGTATCTGCTGATCGCGATTCTTATCGCGGTGATGGGCGGCGTGAACCCGGCGGGCGACTATGGACGCATCGTCTGCGTGTTTCTTGCCGCGACCGTGCTGCAATTCCTGTCGAGCCTGTTTAATCTGCTGGGCGTATCGCAGTTTTTCGGCGATTGCGCGTGGGGCTTCCTGTTGCTGGCATCGCTTGCATTTGCGGGCGGCGATCGCGTGCGCGCGATCTTCGGTATCGGCGGAGCGGGTCCCAAGAGTACGAAAGGCAATGTGCCACGGCCACCGGCATCGACGGGACGCTGATGATTTGCGTGTGATTTTTCAAATAGACCCAAATAGACTAATCGAAGCTTCAAGGAGACTGCGCAATGAAACTGAACAAACTCGCTACCGCGCTGACCGCCGTCGCACTCGCGGTCGGCACGATTGCAGCCGTGCAAGCCGCGACCAATGAAACCATCGTGACCGTGGTGAAGGTCACCGGGATCAACTGGTTCAATCGCATGGAGGAAGGCGTGAAGGAATTCGGCAAGGCGAATCCGAATATCAACGCTTATCAGACAGGACCGGGCCGCGCCGATGCCGCGCAGCAATTGAAGATCATCGAAGATCTGATCGCCAAGAAAGTGACGGCAATTGCCGTGGTTCCGTACGATCCGCCGACGCTCGAACCCGCGCTCAAGAAGGCGATGGATCGCGGAATCAAGGTGGTGACGCACGAAGCGGACAACGCCAAGAATACGATGGTCGATATCGAAGCTTTCGATAACACCGCTTACGGCGCGGGCCTCAACGAACGTCTCGCCAAGTGCATGAACGATCAGGGCAAGTGGGCCGTGCTGGTCGGCTCGCTCGGCAGCCGTTCGCAAGTGCAATGGGCCGATGGCGGCATTCAGAACGCCAAGGCCAAGTATCCGAAAATGGATCTCGTCGAGCCCAAGCTCGAAACGAATAACGACGGCGAACGCGCATATCAGGTCGCCAAGGAAGTGCTGCGCAAGCATCCCGATCTCACGGGCTTCCAGGGCTCGTCGTTGCTGGATGTAATCGGCATTGGCCGCGCGGTGGAAGAGGCCGGCAAGGTCGGCAAGATCTGCGTGTACGGCACGGGCCTGCCGACGGAAGCGGCCAAGTTCCTCGAAAGCGGCGCGATCAACGGCATCGCCTTCTGGGATCCGAAGCTCGCCGGACTCGCGATGAACAAGGTCGCGCAGATGCTGGTCGACGGCAAGGAAGTGCAGAACGGCGCGGACCTGGGCATCACCGGCTATAACAAGGTGACCGTGTCGAAAGGTCCGGGCAAGGGCGTGATCGTGCGCGGCACGGGCTGGGTCGACGTCGACAAGTCGAACTACAAGCAATACAACTTCTGATGCGATGTGCGGCGCGCGTCGTGTCACGGCGCGCGTCTTACCTTGAATACGTCATGACCCAAGAGACACCGCTACTCGAAGTCGTCGATATCCATAAGCGCTTTACCGGCGTGTATGCGCTGCGCGGCGTGAGCCTCGCGTTCGAGAATGTCGCGCTGACGTCCGAGCTTGCGCAACATGGGGGCAAGCTTGTCCGTACTTTCGATCGCAAGGCGCTGGCGCAGACCGCCGCGCGTGCGCTCGAAGCGGTGGACTTGCCGGGCGATGCCGATTTCCAGAAGACGCTCGTCGAGCAATTGCCGCTTGCCACACGGCAACTCGTGGCGATTGCGCGGGCGATCGCGAGCGAGGCGAAATTCGTCATCATGGACGAACCGACCACCTCGCTTACGCAAAAGGAAGTCGACAATCTGATTGCAATGCTAACTAAACTTCGTGCGGACGGCGTAGCTGTTTTGTTCGTCAGTCACAAGCTCGACGAATGCTATGCGATCGGCGGCGAAGTGATCGTATTGCGCGACGGGCAGAAGATGGCGCAAGGTCCCATCGAAAACTATACGAAGGCGCAGATCAGCGAGCTCATGACGGGCAAGCATCTGTCGACGGAACGCTATCGCGCGGAAGGCGAGGAGGGCGCGTCACAGGTCGTGCTCGACGTGCAGGCGCTCGGCTGCAAGGGCCAGTTCGCGGATGTATCGTTCAAGCTGCACAAGGGCGAAATTCTCGGCGTGACGGGACTGCTGGACTCAGGCCGCAATGAACTCGCACGCGCGCTTGCGGGCGTCGCACCTGCGGATACCGGCACGGTCACGCTCGATGGCATGCGCATACGTCTGCAATCGCCTGCCGATGCCAAGCTGCAACGCATCGGCTATGTGCCCGAAGACCGCCTGAACGAAGGCCTTTTTCTCGACAAACCGATTCGCGACAACGTAGTCACCGCGATGATCGCGAGCCTGCGCGACCGCTTCGGACAGATCGATCGCAAGTGCGCACAGGAACTCGCCGAACAGACGGTGAAGGATCTGCAGATCGCGACGCCCGATGTCGACAAGCCGGTGCAATCGCTCTCGGGCGGCAATCAGCAACGCGTGCTGATCGGGCGCTGGCTTGCCATCGATCCGCGTGTGCTGATTCTGCATGGGCCGACAGTGGGCGTCGATGTCGGGTCGAAGGACATCATCTATCGCATCATGCAGCGGCTGTCGAAAGAGGGTATCGGCATCATTCTGATCAGCGATGACCTGCCCGAACTGCTGCAGAACTGCGACCGCATTCTGATGATGAAGAAAGGCCGTATCGCAAGCGAATATCGCGCGGATCGTCTGAACGAGGCCGATCTCTATCACGCGCTACTTTCAGAGGCAGCATTAGCATGAGCGAATCCATCCGCCGCACGGGACGCGAGCCGATGCCGCAGCAAACGGCTGAGGTCGCGCCGCGTGTGAGCAAGGGCAATCTTTACGCGCAACTGATGCGCAATCCGGAGTGGTTTACGGCAGGGCTGATCGTGCTGACGTGTCTGATCGTGGGCGGGATCAATCCGCGCTTCTTTCAGTTCGCCACGCTGTTCGACATGCTGCATTCGGCGACGACCGTGTCGCTGTTCGCGCTCGGCACGCTTGTCGTGCTGGCGTCGGGCGGCATCGATGTATCGTTCACGGCGATCGCCGCGTTCACGATGTACTCGCTCACCAAGGCAGTTTTCGCGTGGTGGCCCGATTGTCCGTTCGTGCTGATTCTGCTTGCGGGCGCGGTCGGAGGCGTGGTGCTGGGCGTGATCAACGGCATGCTGGTGCATCGGCTCAAGGCGCCTTCGCTGATCGTGACCATCGGCACGCAGTATCTGTATCGCGGTTTGCTGCTGACCTTCGTCGGCACGCAGTTCTTTATGAACATTCCGCATAGCATGGATACGTTCGGCCGCTTGCCGCTGTTTTTCTATCACACGGCCGATGGCTTGCGCGCGGTGTTGCCTGCATCCGTGCTTGCGCTCGTGATTGCCGCTGTCGTGACATGGTGGCTTCTCAATCGCACGATGATGGGACGCGGCGTCTATGCGATGGGCGGCAGTCTCGCCATTGCGGAACGTCTCGGCTATAACCTGCGCACGATTCATCTATTCGTGTTCGGTTATACAGGACTGCTGGCGGGCGTGGCGGGGATTCTGCACGTGTCGACCAATCGTCTCGCCAATCCGTTCGATCTGGTCGGCACCGAACTCGATGTGATCGCCGCAGTGATTCTCGGCGGCGCGCGCATTACGGGTGGCACGGGAACGGTGATGGGCACCTTGCTTGGCGTCGTGCTCGTCACGCTGATCAACAGCGTGCTGATTCTCGTGGGCGTGCCGAGCACCTGGCAGAAGGTGATCATCGGCGCGTTTATTCTCGTCGCGGGTACGCTGTTCGCGTTGGGGCGTCGTCGCTAAAGCGCTTGAGCGTTAAAGCTAAAAAGCCTGTTCGTTTTTAGACGAACAGGCTTTTTTTATGCTTAAGAATAATTAGGCACGCGCGCGTGGTGCTTGCCCTTCTTCGGTAATGACAGAGTCGAACTCGGAGAGTTGCGAGAAGCGCACGGCCTTGACCTTGCCGAACTTGCTTGCATCGACGACCAGATGGCGTTCGACGGCGCTTTCCATCGCAGCCTGCTTGATGGCGACTTCATGAAAATTCCAGCATGTCACGCCGCGCGCTTCGTCGACGCCGCCCGCCGACATGAACGCCTTGTTGATGCCCATGCGCCGCAAGGTCTCGACGCTTTCATCGCTGGCGAAGGATTCCGATGACGGCACATACACGCCGCCAAGCAAAATCATGCGCACGTTGGGCTTGCGCCGCAAAATTTCCGCGACGTTCAACGAATAGCACACCACCGTCAGATGCATCTCGGCGGGAATAAGTCGCGCCAGGGTAGTCAACGTGGTGCCGCAATCGATAAAGATGGTTTCGCTATCGACCAGCAAGTGCGCCGCATGGTTCGATGCGATCGCCTTGGCTTGCGCGAAGTGATCCTTTTCTTCTTCGATGGTGTAGCCGGCGACATTCGGCAGATCGGCCGCGCTGACGATATAGCCGCCGAGATACGTGAACTGCGCCGGGTTGGCGGCGACGTCGCGCCGCACGGTCATCTCCGATACACCGAGCAACGCGGCGGCATCGCGCAGACGCATGACGTTTTGTTTTTCGAGCGCGCTGGAAAGCGTGCGCAAGCGATCGTTCTTGGCCATCGGAGCGGCGCGTCGCGACGAAATGCGCGAACGCGCGGTGTTAGGTTTCGGTCGTGGGATGAGAGAATGATAACAATGCAAGGCGCGCGCTTGCGTGGTTTGATTGGCTTGCGCGGGTAAATCCGGACAAGAAACGAAAAGAGGAAGCGTCGCGCTTCCTCTTGATGCACGCGTTAAGTTGCGCTCAATCAGTCATATAGCACGGCCTTGATCTTCGGGTCGTCCATGTTGCTCTTGTCGTACCAGTAGAAGCCGGTATCCACTTTTTTTCGGCAGCTTTTCGCCCTTGAGCGCTTTCACCGCCGAGTCCACCACGCACTTGCCGATGCCGATCGGATTTTGCGTGATCGCGCCCGCCATCAGTCCGGACATGATGTCGTCCTTCTGCTCCTTGCCCGAGTCATAGCCGATCAGCACGAGCTTCTTGCCGAACTCTTTCACGCCGATGGCCGCGCCTTCCGCCGAGCCTTCGTTGGCGCCGAACATGCCTTTGATATTCGGATTCGCCTGGATCATCGCTTTAGCGATTTCAGCGGACTTGAGGTGATCGCCGCAGCTATATTGCACCGACACGATCTTGACGTTCGGATGCTTCGATTTCATCTCGTTGAGAAAGCCGTCGCGACGATCGATACCCGTGCGGCTGGTCTGATCGTGAACGATTACGCCCACTTCGCCTGCATTGCCGATGGCGTCCGCCATCTTGTCGGCGGCGAGCGCGGCGGCGGCGAGATTGTCGGTGGCGCAGGTGGTCAGCGGAATATCGCTATCGACGCCCGAGTTGAATGCGATGATCGGAATCTTGTTGTTCTGCGCGCGTTTGAGCAAGGGAATGGCGGCCTTGCTATCGAGCGCTGCAATGCCGATCGCTTGCGGTTTTTTAGCGAGCGCGGCGGACAGCATGTCGATTTGCTTGTCGACCATCGCTTCGGTTTCGGGACCTTCGAACGTGATCTTTACGTTGTGTTCCTTCGCGCCTTGCTCGGCGCCCGCTTTGACCGCTTGCCAGAACTGATGCTGGAAGCCCTTGGAAATAAGCGGAATATACGGCTGGTCCGCTTGAGCGGCACCCGTCGCGCCGATCAGCGCGCTTGCGCCAATCACGACCGCGATGATTTTTCTTTTCAGCATAATGGATCTCCTCCTTGGATAGGCCATTGATCTCGACTCGTCTTAAGAGTCTTTTAGTGCTTCTTTGCCAGGCTTCAGCTTTTCTTGCGGCGCAGGATATCCGCATAGACCGCGAGAATGATGATGAGACCCGTCACCACGATCTGCCACTCCTGCGCGACCGACATGATGCGCAAGCCGTTGGTCAGCACGCTCATGATGAACGCGCCGATGATAGTGCCGAGAATCGTGCCCGAGCCGCCGCTCAGCGATGTTCCGCCGATAACGACGGCCGCAATCGCATCGAGTTCGTAGCCTTGCCCTAATGCCGGCTGCGCGGAATTCAGACGCGACGCGATCAGCAGACCGGCCACGCCGCAGATCGCGCCGCCCAGTCCATAAATGGCGATCTTCCATCGATCGACATTGACGCCGGAAAGCCGCACGGCTTCTTCGTTGCTGCCGAGCGCGAACGTATAGCGGCCGAGCGCGGTACGGTTCAACGTGATGGAACTGACGATGGCGAGAAAGAACAGAATGAGCACCGCATTCGGAATCGGCACGCTAGGCAGGAAATAGCCGATCAGCGAATCCTGCGAAATCATGTAGAAATTTTCGGTGTCGGTGAAATAGATCGGCTTGTCGGCAGAGACGACGAGCGACAGGCCTTTGAGCAGCATCATCATCCCTAGCGTGGCGATGAAAGGCGGAATCTTCATCTTCGCCGTCAACGTGCCGGAGACAGTGCCGCTAAGCGCGCCGGTAACGATGGCCGCGATCACGCCGAGCCACATCGACATATGCCAGTACGTGAGGAATACGCCGTAAATCACGGCGGTAAAGGTCATCAGCGTGCCGACCGAAAGATCGATGCCGCCTGTGATGATCACGAACGTGCACGCAATCGCAAGCACGCCGTTGACGGCCGTCGCTTGCAAGATGCCGAGGATATTGTCCATCTGCATGAAAGCGGGCGACGCGAAGCTAAAGAAAATCAATAGCAGAATCAGGCTGGCGAAAGCCAATAATTTTTGCAGCGCCGTCGGCGAAAATACCCGCGCGCGCAAGCCGTTGGTTCGCTTGGCTTCGGCCAGCGCCGACGGTTCCGTTGTCTGTGTCATGAGTTCGGCCTCTTGCGGCTCAAGCCGCTTTTAAAGATTCGCGTTTGGTGGCGAGTTGCATGATTCGCTCTTGCGTCGCTTCGGCGGAAGACAATTCGCCTGTGATGCGCCCTTCGCACATCACGACGATGCGATCGCTCATGCGCAGAATTTCCGGCAGCTCCGAAGAAATCATCACGATCGCTTTGCCTTGCTCGGCCAGCGAGCGCAAGAGCTTGTAAATCTCGCTCTTGGCGCCAACGTCGATGCCGCGAGTCGGTTCGTCGAAAAACAAGACGTCGCAATCGCGCTCGAGCCATTTCGCGATCACGATCTTTTGTTGATTGCCGCCCGATAGCAGACGCACCGGCTGCGTGGGCGAGGGCGTGCGAATCGCCAATAGCTTGATGAAGTGCGACGCCGTCTTGCGAATCTTCGCGCGACGCAGAAACATGCCCGCGCCCAGAAACTTGCCGAGATTCGACATGACGATATTCGATTCGACATCCATGCCGGTCGCAAGCCCGAAGCGCTTGCGATCCTCGGATAGATAGCCGATACCGCGCTTCACGGCATCGCTAGGCTTTTTGATCGACGCCTTGACGCCTTTAACGATAATCTTGCCCGAACCAACCGGATCCGCGCCAAAGACCGCGCGCGCGACTTCGGTACGGCCCGCGCCCATGAGTCCGGCAAAGCCCAAAATCTCGCCTTTACGCAGCGTGAAACTGACGTCACGCACGAGCGGCCCCGCGTTGAGATGCTTCACTTCGAGCGCGACTTCGCCCTGATGCGCGCCACCGAGGAACGACGTGAGATCGGTCAGCGTGCGTCCCACCATCATGCCGATGATGGTCTCGACGCTCGTCGTTTTGGTATCGACGGTCGCGACATATTCGCCATCGCGCAACACCGTGACACGATCGGAAATCTGCTCGAGTTCATCCATCTTGTGCGAGATATACACGACGCCAACGCCGCGCTCCTTCAACTGGCGAATGATGCGGAACAGCTCGGCAATTTCCGCATCGTTGAGCGCGGAGGTCGGTTCGTCCATGATCAGCACGCGCGAATCGAAGGACAGCGCCTTGGCGATCTCCACCATCTGCTGACTCGCAACGGTCAGCGTGCCGACGATAGTGCGCGGATCGAGATTCACGTGCATCCGCGTGAGGATGTCGCGCGCCGCTGCATTGAGTGTGTCTTCGTCGAGCAGCAGTCCCATCAGCTTGCGCGGCTCGCGTCCGATAAAGATATTCTGCGCGACTGTCAGATGGTTCATCAGTTGAAGTTCCTGATGAATGATGCCGATGCCCAGCGCCTGCGCCTCGCGCGGGCTCGTGAATTCGACCGGCTGACCATTGACGAGCATGTCGCCTGAATCGCGCTTATAGACGCCGGCCAGTATCTTCATGAGCGTCGATTTGCCCGCGCCGTTTTCGCCCATCAACGCGTGGACTTCGCCGGGCAGGACATCGAACTGCACTTCATGCAGCGCGCGCACGCCGGGAAAGCGCTTGCTGAGTCGATTGACGGAGATGAGAGGTGTCATGTTCGGTTTGGAGTAGCCAGGGCGAGCTTGCTTCGTCTTTAGCGCAGGCTTTGATCACGGCGCGAACAGATCCGGCCGCTCTTGCGTCGAGCGGCGCAATTCGGCGATGACCTGATCGAGATGGTCGTGCATGGCCTTGGCGGCGAGATCGGTCTTGCCGTTTTTGATCGCTTCGAATATGCGTTCGTGTTCCGCCAGCGTGTGCACGAGCCGTTCGGGACTGGCAAGCAGCTGTCGCGCGCGATCCAGGGCGCTGCGCGAGACGGCGACGATTTCCTTGACGCGCGGTAGGTTGATCGCGTCGAGCAGAATCTCGTGGAAGGCGAGGTCGAGCGCATGAAACGCAAGACGTTGGCCGCTTTTCAAGGCCGCGCGTTGCTGGTCGAGATTGAGCGCGAGGGCGTCGAGCACGGTTGCATCGCGCAATGAGGCCACGCCGCGCACGGTCTCGACTTCGAGCGCGCTGCGAATAAACAGGTGTTGATGAATGTCTTCGAGCATGATCGGCTTTACGCGCGTGCCGCGTTGCGGCAGGACTTCGACGAGCCCCGCATGTTCGAGCCGCGCAAGCGCCGCCGATACCGGAAAGCGCGATACGCCCATGCGTTCGCACACCGCAAGCTTGTCGATCATCATGCCCGGCTCGAGCGCCAGCGTGACGATGGCTTCTCTCAGCGCGGCCTCGACGGCATCCGTGAGGCTGCCGCGTTCGCCGCTCTTTATCTTGTGCAACGCATCATACGGAGTGCTGATGACACTCGATGTATCCGGAGAGGTACTCACGGGCGCTTGATTTCCGATGGAGATGCTAGCATGCTAGAAAGCAGATCGAGGCTTGTCAACGCGTGCAAATGCTTAGCACCTCGCTTAGCGATGCACTATCTCTAAGTGTGGGACGCCAACCCATTCGACACCTTGTTTTTAGGTGTTTTCCCGCAGAATAAAGTCGAACGACGATGTTAAGGAGACGCTCTTATGACCACCATTACGAAGCTGTCGGTACGCGATATCCGCTTTCCCACTTCTCGTTCGCTGGATGGATCGGACGCCATGAATGCGACGCCCGATTACTCGGCGACCTATGTCACGCTAGAGACCGATGCATCGAACGGACTTGTCGGGCATGGGTTGACTTTTACCATCGGTCGCGGCAATGAGATTTGCGTGAGCGCGGTCAATGCGCTTGCGCCGCTGATCGTTGGCAGGAAGCTCGAAGACATCACGTCGAATATGGGCGCCTTCTGGCGCGCGTTTACATCGGATAGTCAGTTGCGATGGATCGGTCCGGACAAAGGCGCGATTCATCTGGCTACCGTTGCCGTCGTCAATGCAGCATGGGATCTGTGGGCGAGGTCGGAGGGCAAGCCTGTCTGGAAGCTGCTAGCGGATACGACGCCGGAAGAACTCGTGCGCTGTCTGGACTTTCGCTACGTGACCGATGCGATCACGCCTTACGAGGCCATCGCGATTCTCGAGCGCCATGCGGCCACACGCGGCGAGCGCGAAAAGGAAATGCTTGCGAAGGGCTATCCCGCCTACACGACATCGGCAGGCTGGCTCGGTTACGACGACGATAAAATCCGGCGGCTGGCACGCGAAGGCGTCGCGCAGGGCTGGACGCATTTCAAGCAGAAGGTGGGCGGCAATCTCGAAGAAGACGTGCGTCGTGCGCGCATCTTGCGCGAAGAAATCGGTCCGAACTCCAGGCTGATGATGGACGCCAATCAGGTCTGGGACGTCGACGAAGCCATTGCCAATATGCGGCGTCTGGCTGAATTCGATCCGTGGTGGATCGAGGAACCGACCAGCCCCGACGACGTGCTCGGTCACGCGGCCATTCGCCGACGCCTCGGATCGATCGGCGTCGCGACGGACGAGCATTATCAAAACCGCGTGATGTTCAAGCAGTTGTTACAAGCGGAGGCGATCGATTTTTGCCAGATCGACAGTTGCCGTCTGGGCGGACTCAACGAAGTGATCGTCGTGTTGCTGATGGCGGCGAAATTCGGCGTGCCCGTGTGCCCGCATGCGGGCGGCGTGGGCTTGTGCGAATACGTGCAGCATATATCGCTGTTCGATTACATCTGCGTGTCGGGGTCGCTCGACAATCGTGTGCTCGAATATGTCGATCATCTGCATGAGCACTTTATCGATCCCGTGGTGATCCGAAACGGGCGCTATATGCCGCCGCAGCGCGCCGGCTATAGCATCGAGATGAAGGCGGACACGCTCGATCGCTTTTGATATCCCGATGGCGAAGCCTGGCGCGAATGATCTACTCCGACCACATGCGATCGACGACGAGCTGACCGCATGCGGCCACCGCGCCCGCCACGACAGGTACCATATGCGCAGGCACGCTCCATTCGAGCGCCGTGGTGTCCTGCCTAAGCTGCTCCGCGAAGAGATGAAAAACCTCCAGACAGGCCAGCTCGGGATGCGGGTCGACGCCGCCCTGTTCGCGATACAGGCAAGCGAAGTGCAGCACGCAGCGGCTAAGCGTGGCACTGGTCAACAGCGCCCAGGCGTGATCCTCTCGGCCTGACAGGCTGCGCTGCATCTCATGCACGGTCGACCAGAGCACTCCGGCGAGGTGTTCAGGGATACCAAGATATACGTACCCGACACTGTTGCTTTCCACGATTTACTCCTCACCAGAACTTTGCCTGCGGCGGATTAGGCCTTTGCAAGGCGCGTGCCGCAGCGAAAAGTAATCGTTATCCTTAGAAGAACGCCCGGCGCGGCAGGCGTGCGATCGCACAAGCTGCCGGGTCCGCGAGCATTTGCCCATATAACGATGGACGCGCGATGAACGTTCGACGCGCGTGCGCACCGCGAGCGGACACGCAGCCACGCGCATGCACCACGACGATGCTTGCCTTAGTGGTCCTGTCATTCGTCGAGGACAGTCCGTTATTCAGGCATCGCGATGGATGCATCGTGCGAGCGTCGTCGTTCGCTCAGCGATTCCAGCACGGCATGCACGACGCGATCGACGCTCGGCCAATTTTTCTCGTGCTGGCTCTCGACATAGTGATCCGGCGACACGCTGCGATAGTTCGCGGGATAGCCCCAGATCGCGTCGTGGACAGCCGGTCGCGTGATGCTGCCGCCGACCACCGCGACGATCGGCCGATGAAACGCTGCGGCCACATGCATCAGCATCGACGAGTTGGTGAGCACGACGTCGGCGCCTTCTGCGAGCGCGAAGACGGTGCGCATCGGCACCGCGCCCGCGACCGAGCGTGCTTTCGTGCCCGGTCCCATCGCGGCGACGGCTTCGGCTGCGCGTGCCTTGTCGGCTTCGCTGCCGACGATGACGATATCGCATGTATCGCCCGATCGTTCCAGCGTCGATGCGATCTGTGTCAGGGCTTGGGCAACCTGTCGTGGGTCCCATATCTTGGTTGTCACGCCCGCGCCAATGCCGACCAGCACGCGCACCGTGCGGCTGCCCGGCGCGGCGGCGTTCCAGATTACCGAGGCGCGCGCGCGTTCTTCGTCCGTGAGGAAGAGTTGCGGCCGGGCTTCGGGGAGATCGGTTGCGCCGAGCAATTCCGCTTGCGCGAGCGCGGCCCGGCCCGGCCCGACTGGCGATGCGCGAAGTCGATGAATTCCTGACAGCCGCTATGACCGCCGCGATAGCCGCGCACGCCGATGCGATATCGCACGCCGAACCGCATCATCAGCAGCGCGCCCATGTAGCTGCCGAGCACGTCGATGCCGACATCGAAACCGCCGCGTCTGCGCAGCGCGGCGACTTGCGGCGATTTCAGCAGAAAACGCGCGACGCTACCCGGCGAACGGTCCTGGACAATCTTGTTGTTCCACGGTGCATCGAGCTCGACGATCTCATCGATGAAGGGATTATTTTCCAGAATCGGACGTCCCCAATTGCCGATGCCCGCGACGATGCGCGTCGACGGGAAGCGCTTTTTCAGCGCCTCAAAGATCGGCGTGGTGCTCAGCAATTCGCCGAAATCGTTCGGCCGCAGCACGAGGATGTCGCGCGAGGTGTTGCGATGCGGATCATGTCGTGGCGGATTGAAACGGCCGATCGTCCAGACCGGCAACTCCGTAAGCAGGTTTTTCCAACCCATTGCTTCTCCAGGGGACGCGAGCAGCGCCGGATGGCGCCGAGCAAGTACAGCGATTGTCCATATGGAATGCGCCGCGATCTGTGCTCCGGCTTACGGAAATCCGATTATCCGCGCGAAAAGCTCAAGGTTCTTAGCAAGCTTTAAGCGTGGCAAGGCTTAGCGTTTTGGCGCTAATTTAATTCGCTTGAAAATTCGAACGCGTCCGCTTCGTCGATGCCGCGCTCATCCTCGGGCCGATTGGCGTTTCGATAATCCCTGGGCGAATGTCCGGTCATTCTTTTAAATGCATTGCTGAACGCGCTTTCCGACGTATAGCCGATCGATTGCGCGATCACCGCCACCGGAGTCGTGCTGTCGCGCAAAGCCTGTTGCGCCAGACGCATGCGCCATTCGCCGAGATAAGTGAGCGGTGCGACGCCTGCCGCCGTTCTAAAGCGTGAGGCGAAGGTGGTACGCGACATCGCGCAGGCATCGGCGAGTTCGTCGAGGTGCCAATTGCGCGCGGGATCGCCGTGCATAAGCACCAGCGCGGGTTTCAGACGCCCATCGCTCATCGCGCGAAACCAGCCGGGCGACATGACGGCGGCACTCTCCATATGCGCGCGCAGGATCTGGATAAATAGCAGTTGAGCCAGATGGGCCGATGCGAGTTGCGAGCCCAGCTGCACGTCCGATCGTTCGTCGACGAGTTGCGTCAACAGCCAGCGAAACGCGGTGGCTTGCGTCGTCGCCGCATCGATGCGAATCCACGGCGGCAGGGCGTTGGCGACGAGCGGACCGCTTGCGGCATCGAGCCGTACATGTCCGCCGATATACGCTAAATCTTCTCCGTCGCCGATTTGCGTAGCGGACTTTCCCGCGCCGGAAAAAAGGCTCATCGCGTCGACGGGCGCCTGATTTAAATCGCTAGCCACGATGAACGAGCGCGGCGCGGCAAGCAAACCTACATCGCCTTTCTCAAAGCGGATCGCATCTTTTTCCCCGTCGATGCTGACCCAGCAATGTCCTTTGACGATGGCAAAGAATTTGATCGTCGTCGGCGCGGGAAAGCGGATGGCCCAAGCGCCGCCAGCGGAAAAGCCGCCTGTCACCAGCGATTCGGCATGAGTCAGTCTGAGGATATCGGACAAGGGATCGGTAGCCATGTTCGTACTATCGCGCAAGTATTTCGCATCTTCAAGCATTCTCCGTTCGAACGAAGGCATTTAATCTGAACGCTCTTAACGATCGACTAAAGGAATAGGCATGAGTGGCGAACTCGTACTTGTCACGGGCGGGACTGGCTTTATCGCGCAGCATTGCATTCTGGCATTGCTGCAAAGCGGCTATCGCGTGCGAACCACCGTTCGCTCGCTGACGCGCGAGGAGGAAGTGCGCAAGCAACTCGAAACCGGCGGAATGAAAGCGGGGGATTCCTTGTCCTTCGTCGCCGCCGATTTGATGCACGACGCCGCCTGGCCGAATGCGATGGCGGACTGCGCCTATGTCTTGCACGGCGCATCGCCGACGCCATCGGGCGATCAGGTCAGCGAAGACGATTGGGTCAAGCCCGCCGTCGACGGCAATCTGCGCGTATTGCGCGCCGCGCGCGATGCGGGCGTGAAGCGCGTCGTGCTGACGTCCGCATTCGGCGCGGTCGGCATGGGTCATTCGGCGGAACATCGTTGTCCGTTCGATGAAACCGACTGGAGCGAGTTGACCGAGGACGTCGCACCGTATCAGAAGTCGAAGACGCTGTCGGAGCGTGCAGCGTGGGACTTTATTCGCACCGAAGGAGGCGGGCTGGAACTGTCGGCGATCAATCCGGTGGCGGTGCTCGGCCCCGCGCTGGGCGCGGATTTTTCGCATTCGGTTCGTATCATCAAGAGCCTGCTGGATGGCCAGCCGGGTTGCCTTAATATCAATTCGGGATTCGTCGATGTGCGCGACGTGGCCGATCTGCATGTGCGTGCAATGACGCATCCATCGGCCAAGGGCGAGCGCTTCCTTGCGACGGCCGGCGAGAGCATGTGGATGATCGACGTCGCGAAGGTGCTTAAAGCAAGGCTCGGCGAGGTGGCGAACAAGGTGCCCTTAAACGTGTTACCGGACGCCGAAGTACGCAAGCATCCTGCAATGCAGGGAATTGTTTCGTTGCTCGGCATCAACCTGAATGCAACGAGCGATAAGGCGATCCGTCTGCTGGACTGGAAGCCGCGATCGCAAGAGGAGGCAATCGTTGCATGCGCTGAGAGTCTCGCGCAGCTTGGCTTGCTTTGATTCGCTAGAAGAAAACGGGCAGGGCGCTAAGAAGAAAAGGCGCTTTGCTCTATTCGTTTTCACACGTTCTAAAGATTAATCCAGAAATGGAAAGGATGACCAACTTCATACGATAAGTGCCGATAACGCCAAGAGCATGGCCGTCGCAAGTCTATTTTTTCAACTACGCTGACGATGCTCGTTGACAAGAGAACTCTTGCCCCGTCCAAATCTCGGATAAGACACACTCATGGCGTCCAGCCCGTTCCCGTTGTGGTCCGCGTGTTTGACGACGATCGTCTGCTTTATCGTCGCGGGCGCGTTGGGCAAGCGCAGCCCGATGATTCGCGACGAAATCGATGAACTCGGACACGCTCAACGCTACGGCTATCTCGATGGCTTGCGAGGCTATCTCGCGTTTGCGGTGTTTTTGACGCACACGGCATCGAGCGCGATCTGGTATCGAACCGGCGAATGGGTATGGCCCGATTCCACGTTTTACATTCTGTGCGGACGCGTCCCGGTATCGCTGTTTTTCATGATCACAGGCTTTCTGTTTTCGCAGAAGCTCATGATGTCGCGCAGTCGCGTGAATTGGCGGCGCTTGTATCTGTCGCGATTGGGAAGGCTCGCGCCGCTCTATTTGTTCGTTACGACGATGGTCTTCATCGTCGTCGGATATGTCACGGGCTGGACATTGCATGTTGCGCCATCGGAACTGCTTCGCGGCGCGGCGAGATGGCTCGCGCTCGGCATATTGGGCCATCACGATCTCAACGGACTCCAGCAATCGTGGATGATCAATCCAGCGACGTGGACGCTGCGCTATGAATGGACGTTCTATGCGCTTCTGCCTTTGCTCGCGTTTTTTCTGACGACGCCGCGTTTCGTGCTTGTCACGATCGTCTTGCTGGCGCTGGTTTACGGCGCAGGCTTGCTAGAACCCGTGTGGGTGAATTTCCTGTTCGGAATCGCGGCGGCCAAGCTTAAGATCCGCTACAAAACGCTTGCCGGATTGGATGGAAAACGCGCGGCCATCGTCGCTTTTATTTGTGCGCCGAGCATGCGCAACAGCTTGGGGGTGCAAGTTCCCTGTCCAGCCTGATGGGGCGAAGGCCTAGTGAAACGCAAGGGCGTCGTTGTGAGGCGGGGTCTGAAGGAAGCGTGTAGCAAAGC
>NZ_LFJJ01000313.1 GCF_001189365.1 Candidatus Burkholderia verschuerenii
CTCAACGTCATGCCTCAACCTCTACTCGTGCGCTGCAGACCTGGCTGAGATGTGCGTTTACGTCTGCACCAGACTGCGTCGTCGGGTCCATTCCGGCAAATTCAATTTTGCAGGCCAGACTATTTAGAAGTTGCCCGCCGAAGAGGTGAGATTTACGCATGCCCTCCCGACGCGAATAAATCGCTTAGCCTGAGTGCTTTCGATGTCTCTTTCGTGAGCGCGACGACGACGCAGACTACGCAACAACTATACATTTTCGCTAACCGTCGTGATGTCGCTTTACGCAACGACGTAGTAGAGCGCCGCGCCTCTCCCACAGCGCCTATTAAAGGGTCTAAGGTCAGTGTCATTAGGCTGAACTGTCTTTGTCGCGAGGTAGCCACGCGCTCTAGCGGCCGAGCGGCGCATTTTTGCTGTTCGGATTAGTAAGCCACCCCGGATAGCTCGGAAAGATGATCCGTAGGTGGCAAGCGCACGTAAGAGCCCATCACGCTTTCGCAGATATAGACTGGATGCAAGATAGTGCGACGATTTGCAATCAATCTGGGTGGTAATGACTGAGTGTTTAATGGCCAACCATGGCATTCCCCTTTTGCTTGGTTTATCTATCGTAACGGCGTAACTAATCGAAGTCGCCACGTTCATAATGCACATGTCGTGCCAAGCACGCAGCCCTTGTGCGGGCAGGGGAACATGTAACCCTGCGCCTCTCCCAACCGAGATTTGTACCAAACGGCGCACTTTGGATGGACGAAATCGTCCAGTATGCGAGCGAAGCAAACTCGACAAGCTTGAATTGAGATCGACCTATCGGGCGGGGCTACGGATGAGGGAAAGTCTTATTGCTCCAGCAACCGGACATGCAGATCATATGCCGTTTTTGCGCACATCACGCCTGAAGGCATGACTTGCTGTATGTCAACCGGCTTGGACGGACTTTCATGCGTACAAGCGATACGAGAAAGCTAAAACCGGCCTGGTTTGGATCGATGACCGGTACGTATATGCCGAGCGATTCCTCAAGCATGGCAGATACGCGAGCCGCCACGTCCACAAAGCCGGTGCATCCGAGCAAAATGGACTGCGCGCCGTCTTCCCTGATTGCCTTCATGGAAGCCTCGAAGGTCCGCATGACCACAATGTCGACGTTCTCAAGTTGTGCAACTGGGCAGTCAATCGCATGAATCGATGCAAAGTCGTCTTCAATCCCGTAGGTCTGTGGATGTGCGCGCTGCATTGCCAACGTACTTTGCGTGATGGTGATGATCGAAAATCGCTGGCTTAGCGCGAGCGCAGAGAAGGCTGATGCTGGAAAGCCACCAATAATCGGAATGTCGATCACCTCACGCGCGGCTTCCACGCCGCACATATCGAAGTCCGTAAGCCAGACGCCGTCGAACCCTTCCTTTTCGATGGACTGTGCGAGTTCGACGACCGGAATACCGTTTCGCAGCCAGTTCAGACGGTTTTCAATGTCGGGATGGCCCTGTGTAATGTTTCGGACCTCCACCTGTACATCCGGTGGGACGACAGGACCGATTGCCGTCATGATACGGGGGTTGTACCGTGAAATCGCCACGGGGACGAGCACGCAAATGCGAATAGGGTTATTCACTTTCGGATTCCTTGCGCGAAGACGAAACTGCAACGTATGGGCCAAGATATCCTAGAGAATTCAGCAACACCATAAAGCTGTCGAGGGCGAGCCCCGGTTTTTGTATGGCAGTCATGGCAGGCCATGCAATCAGGGTGACAGGACGCTCACCAATTTCTGGATTCAACCTCCCATTTTCCTGCACGAGATCGCCGTTGCTGAAGATCGACTGACCATTGCCGCCCACAAAATACGCGATGCTGTCAGGCGCGAGGACTATCGGCTGCGCGCGTTCGCTGTCCCACGCGATCAGAGACTCGTTTTGGTAGATCACTGTGTAGGTCTGTTCGCCACTTTGGATGATGACCTTGCCGACGTCGAAGCCACTAGTAGTATCGACCTTCGCGGAGACGAGTCGTCCAAGTCGTGAAACCATCCGCGCGTTGATGTTGCAACATTCGGCGAGGTAATCGATAAGTTCTGTTACGTTACGGATCTGCCCACGTCCAATTACTCGCCCGAGCTCAAGCGCGCGCGTGATCGTCCCGCGAATGGGGGTTGCACGAGCAACTTCATCTGGTGCCATCACCCACATTGCGAGGCCACCAAATTGACCGAACTCGGGATCAGCAACAACAGGACGCATCATCTGTTCGACAATCGTGGAGACGTCGCGCTGATGGGTTGCGTCGCCGTTTTTACTGTTACGGGGCTTAACATCCAACTCCACGCTCAGACCATTTTGGCTAACTAGAAACGCCGGGCGAGGATTAATTTCCGCCGCGGCAAACGTAAGCATGGGCAGAGAGGGCACGGCACGGCCTGCCCCGTCCGCGTCAATGACAGCAAGGCCAAGCTTTGCCGCAACGAGCACTGCGACGACGAAGCCAAGCGCGCCGCTTTCCGGCGGCACAACGTAGGCGAGCTTTCGGGATTGCGATGCAAGCCGCTCTTGCACCGCAAGTGCTGCCTGCACGGGGCCAAAAGGATAAGCGGCGCTGTTAATGGCCTGCGGCGCGCCGAGATATGCGACCATGACCGCGTCACCCTCTAATGCCTCATCGACCGGAACGACTTTTACAGTGTCGACGGAGTAGTAGTCGCCAATATTGAAGTGAGCGGCCAAATGCCGCGCAGATTCGATCGTTCCGCCGCCGCCGCTTCCGAAGAAAGCACCGCCGAGCAGGAGCGGCTCAAGATCGTCACGTCTTAATTCATAGGCCATGGCTTTATCCGTTGGTATCGAAAAGAAAAATTTCGTGGCGAAGCTCTGAAAGCAGGTCCAGTGCGGCTTCTACACGGGGAGTTTTACCGCAAGCGATGCCGCGCATGGCATGCTCCAGCGTGGCGACTGCTTCTTCGAGTCGTTGAGTCACTCGCAACAATGAAGCTAGATGGAACGCTGCATTCACCCTCGCAGGCACTGAACCTAGCGCGAGGGCGGTCGAAAGAGCCGAACGAAACCCTAGGTCCTGTTCACATTTAAGAGCGGCCCGAAGGCAGACACGATGGAGACAAAGGTGAGGTAGCTGTGGGCGAGTTTGTCATATCGAGTGGCGACGCGACGAAAATGCTTGATACGCTTAAAGAA
>NZ_LFJJ01000314.1 GCF_001189365.1 Candidatus Burkholderia verschuerenii
AGCATCGAGCGCTATGTCGCACGCTACAACCAGCACAACCGTCCATTTGTCTGGACCGCAACCGCCGATTCCATCCTTCAGAAAGTGGCTCGGTTATGTAAAGTTATTTCTGGGACGGAACACTAGTGTGCCGTTCCGTTGTTATTTGATCTATGTTCGCGTAGGATGATGACGTCAGCGGAACGGGAGACGTCATCATGGCAATGGGGCGACCGAAGGCGGAGCTGGTGTTGAGCGAAGACGAGCGCTCGCAACTGGTGTCGATAGCACGTTCTCGCTCGATTTCGGCTTGCGCTGGTCATGCGGGCGCGGGTCGTAGTCGGCTGCTAACGGCGAGCCCAACAGTGCGATCGCACAGCGCCTGCAACTGACGCGCGCCAC
Organism: Candidatus Burkholderia verschuerenii; assembly: GCF_001189365.1. GTDB lineage: Bacteria > Pseudomonadota > Gammaproteobacteria > Burkholderiales > Burkholderiaceae > Caballeronia > Caballeronia verschuerenii. The sequence continues at coordinate 382 of NZ_LFJJ01000314.1, forward strand.
GGTGGGCAAGTGGTGCCTGCGATTCTTGAAGCAGCGCATCAACGGTCTCTATGACGAAGTACGTCCCGGCAAGCCGCGCACGATCGACGACGAGCGATTGGCGCAATTGATTCAGAAGACTTTGCACACCAAACCTGCGCACGGCTCCACGCACTGGAGCGTGCGCACGATCGCTGCGGAAACCGCTATATCGCCAACAAGCGTGCATCGTTACTTCAAGCTGCTGGGTCTGCAACCGCACCGCAGCGAAAGCTTCAAGCTTTCGACCGATCAATTCTTCATTGAGAAACTGCGCGATGTAGTGGGTTTGTACCTGAGTCCGCCAGAAAATGCGCTGGTGCTGTGCGTGGACGAGAAGAGCCAGTGTCAAGCGCTCGAGCGTACGCAGCCCATGCTGCCGATGGGTTTCGGCTACGTTGAAGGTGTCACGCACGATTACGTTCGTCACGGTACCACTACGCTATTCGCTGCCTTGAATGTGCTCAACGGCGCAGTGCTCGCCACCTGCAAACCGCGTCATCGGCATCAGGAGTTCCTGTCGTTCCTGCGTGAAATCAACAAGGCCGTTCCCGCTGGACTCGACGTGCACTGCGTCGTGGACAACTATGGCAGCCACAAGCATCCGAAGGTCAAGGCGTGGCTGAACTCGTCAGCCGTGAGCGTCATTGTTCTTTGCCTGGCCTCGTGCCGGTAGTCCTTCCAGCGGAACTGGACGGTGTGCCCGTCGAAGGCGAACAACCGGTTATTGGAGATGGCAACGCGATGCGTGTAGCGGCCCAGGTAGTCGAGCACGTGTTCGGCGCCGCCAAACGGCGGTTTCGCGTAGACGACCCACTCCGCCTGGGCGGCGGGGGCGAGCCACGCGGCGAACGCCCGGGCATCACGCAGCGGCTCGAACTGACCATGGAAGCGCAGCGCGCCGGCGTCGAACGCGCGGCGCAGCTGCTCGAGAAACAGGCGGCGAAACAGGCGCGAGAGCACCCCGCACGGGCAGGAAGAAGCCGCGACGGCAGGCGATCCAGCGCTCGCCGTTCCGGGCAATGCCGCCGCCCGGCACCACGCAATGCACATGGGGGTGCGGCAGCAGATCGAAGGGACTCGCGGTGCTGGTCGCGATTCGTAAGTATCGCGAAGTGGTCGCAAGGGACCTATGGCCCATGAGCAGCTGGATCCTGCGCACATCAGTACCAGCTTCGAGCAGATGCGTGGCGAACGCATGCCTCAAGGAATGTGGTGTTATCGGTTTCTGGATGCCGCAACGTTGACGTGCGAGAGCGCAGATTCGCGAGACGGCGGTTCGCGTGATGGGATGTCCGGGAATATCACCGGGAAACAGCCAGTCGCGGGGATGAGCATCCTGCCAGTACGTTCTGAGGACATCGAGCAGACGCGGCGACAGCATCACGTAGCGATCCTTACGGTTTTTGCCCTGGTTCACACGGATGACCATGCGCTTGCTGTCGATGTCCGTGACCTTCAGGTGGACGACTTCCGACACTCGCAGGCCGGCTGCGTAGGCAGCCATCAGGATAGTCCGATGCTTCAGGCTGGGGATGGAGTCGAAGAAGGTGGTGATCTCCTCCAGGCTGAGAACGACGGGGAGCCGGACTGGCTTCCTGGGCAATGGGAAATCCTCGTCACTCCAGTCACGTTTGAGCGTCACGCGGTAGAGGAAGCGCAGTGCGCCGATCGCCGGGCTGAGACTGGCGGGGGCCAGATTGCGCTCTTCGCGGAGGTAGACGAGCCAGGCCCGGATCTCCTCAGGACCCAGCAGTTCGGGTGAACGACGAAAGCGGCGGGCGAAACTGGATATCTGAATCAGATAGGATTTCTGTGTGTTATCGGCTAAATTTCGGATCTGCATGTCGTGCAACATGCGTTGACGCAGCGGGGTCATGGGGAACCTCATGGAAGCAATGGTGAAGCCCGGTTGGGCATCTACATACTGCTCCTGGAGGTGTCTGCGTCTCCTCGTTGGGATCCTGCGCCAGCTCACCGCCACCGATGAACGTCAGCCATCGGCTCTCGCTCTCCTCCCCCTACCGCGTCGCGTCAGCGGTTTAGTACAACCTGGATTTTGTTCCCGGGAACAAATCGGGTACGAGTAGCTCGGGCACGCCGCCGATGAACTCCAGCGCGTCGCACAGGCCGCCGATCCAGCCGGCCATGTTCTCGGAATGCGTCGCGCGCAAACGTCTAGTTCTGGCGATTATGCTGATCTACGCATAACCGGGCCAACTGGACCTTCGCGGGCTCCCCGCGAAGCGTTCGTGCGACGGCCACGATGTATTCATTGCTCGGAACGGCTCGCCTGAACGGTTTCGAACCCTATGCGTGGTTGAAGGAAACACTGGAGAAGTTGCCGTCGTACCCCGTCAATCGCGTGCATGAACTGCTACGCTTGCCCGCTAAACACCTCGACATTCATGGACATCCTTGATTCCCTTCGGCAAGCGCCCAGTTGTATCGCCTCTATTTGACAATCGGCAAAATGCTTGACGATCCCCGACGCATTCTCGAGGTTCGACAACGGCTGCACATCGGTATGGCCGTCAGATACGTCGGCGACAATCCGTTGGGGCCGCCTTCGGAAGGCACTATCACCGAGCTGCGACATACGCAAGCGGTCGTACAGGACAACGTGACTCGACGCCGATGGGCAGTGTTGTATGCGGCGATTCTCCCTGATGCTACTGCAGCTCCAATTCAAAAGGAAGTGCGCCCACCGCGCCCACGCCCGAAGAGTTCTTC
>NZ_LFJJ01000315.1 GCF_001189365.1 Candidatus Burkholderia verschuerenii
GACGCTTCGCCGATCACCTCGCGGTGACCTGCGCACGGCTCGGGGCCGATGTGGTTCGCTACTCCTTCATCGCAGTGGACTTTCACCACCTACTCCTTGCCGGTCTACCGGCGCACTTAGAATTTGTGTCATAAATTCTGTCATAAAATTTAAATACTATTGTGAGAACATCTGAGAGCCGTTTTGACTTCCCCTCCGAAGACCCCACCCTATCCGATGTCCATACGCTACCCGCTTTTCAACCGCGAACTGGGCATTCTAGGTTTCAACGTGCGAGTACTCGCGCAAGCCGCCGACACGTCGGTGCCTTTGTTGGAACGCCTTCGCTTCATCTGTATTACCAGCTCCAATCTCGACGAATTCTTCGAGGTCCGCATGGCGGGCCTGCAGGAGCAGATGCGCGACAACTCCGGTGCGTTATCCCCGGACGGCATGTCGCTGCAACACGTCTACGATCTCGTGTCCGAACGCGCGCAACGTCTCGTGCATCAGCAATACGCGATGCTGCACGATATCGCGCTGCCCGCGCTCGAAATGGAAGGCATCTACTTCCACGGCGCGGAAAGCTGGTCCGAACAGCAAACCGCGTGGGCGCTCGATTACTTCCATAACGAGCTGCTGCCGGTGCTGACGCCGATCGGCCTCGATCCCGCGCATCCGTTCCCGCGCGTGCTCAACAAGAGCCTGAACTTCGTCGTCGAACTCGAAGGCACCGATGCTTTCGGCCGTCAGGCGATGATGGGCATCGTGCCGGCGCCGCGCGCGCTGCCGCGACTCGTGCGCATGCCGGAAGCGCTGTCGGGTTATCCGCATGGCTTCGTGCTGCTGAGCTCGTTCATGCAGCATTTCGTGAGCGAGCTGTTTCCGCATCTCACGGTGCTCAACTGCAACCAGTTCCGCATCACGCGCAACAGCGAGCTATTCGTCGACGAAGACGAAATCACCAATCTGCGTGTCGCGTTGCAGGGCGAATTGCCGGCGCGGCATCTGGGCAATGCGGTGCGGCTCGAGGTATCGGCGGAGACGCCGCCGCATATGATTCGCCGTCTACTCGACGAGAGCCAATTGAGCGATCGCGACTGCTATCGCGTGATCGGCCCCGTGAATCTCGTGCGACTGATGCAGTTGCCGGAAATGGTCGACCGGCCCGATCTCAAGTTCGTGCCGCACATTCCGTTGGTGCCGAAAGCGATCGGCACGACCAGCAACATGTTCGATGCAATCGATCAGGGCGATATCCTGCTGCATCATCCGTACGAGAGTTTTCAGCCGGTGCTGGAGCTGCTGCTTCAGGCCGCGAAAGATCCGCAGGTGGTGGCGATCAAGCAGACCATCTATCGCACGGGCACCGATTCGCCGCTGATGGATGCGCTGATGCAGGCCGCGCGCAACGGCAAGGAAGTGACGGTAGTGGTCGAACTGCTCGCGCGCTTCGATGAGGAGACCAATATCAATTGGGCTTCGCAACTCGAAGCGGTGGGCGCGCATGTGGTGTACGGCGTGGTCGGCCACAAGTGCCACGCCAAGATGATGCTGATCGCGCGGCGCGTGCTGCAAGACGGCAAGATGGTGCTCAAGCTTTATGTGCATCTGGGCACGGGCAACTATCATCCGCGCACGGCGCGTCTTTAAACCGACTTCGGTTTGATGACGTCGGACTAGCAGATGTGCGAGGACGTGCATCATGTGTTTCAGCAGTTGACGGGAATCGGCGGCGAGATTCCGTTGCATCTGCTGTGGCAATCGCCTTTTACGCTGCACGCCAAGCTGATCGACGCGATTCGCGCCGAAGCCGATAACGCGCGCGCGGGCAAGCTGGCGCGGATCGTCGCGAAGATGAATGCGCTGCTCGAACCGACTGTTATTGCCGCGCTTTATGAGGCGTCGCATGCGGGCGTGAAGATCGATCTGATTGTGCGTGGTGTGTGTTCGCTGAAGCCGGGTGTGGAGGATCTATCCGAGAACATCACGGTGCGGTCGATCGTCGGGCGCTTTCTCGAGCATCATCGGATCTTCTATTTTTTTTTATGCCAATGGCAAGAAAGATGTCTATCTTTCCAGTGCTGACTGGATGGATCGGAATTTCTTCCGGCGCGTTGAAGTGGCGTTTCCGATTCGCGATCGGCGGTTGAAGCGGCGTGTGATTGCGGAAGGGCTTTCTGTTTGTCTTGGGGATAATCAGTCGGCCTGGGTTATGCAGAGCGATGGGCATTATCGCAAGCGGCGGTCGGGGAAGTCGATTCGTAATGCACAGTTGGGGTTGCTCGCTAAGTTTTGCTCCTAAATCGTCGTTCGGTTCTTTGTTCTGTTGGCGGTTTGGTTATTCAGTAACCGCCTCCCCGGCGGGGGGGGGGTTACTTTCTTTGCGGCGGCAACGAAAGTAACCAAAGAAAGCCGCTTGTCCGATCCTAAGCACCTTCTTGAGCGGCCCCGGCACAGGACTAGAAACTTGGCACAGCAATAGCGAGTGTCTTCACAGTCTGTCCAGGCGCTGGTTCCCATGCGATCCGCTCTCCCTCGCCTACCTCGGTATCGGTCCCCTTCGACTTACTCCGGCCTCGCTGCGCGGCCGGTTTAGGGCCGTTTGGGCCACCGGCAGATGTTCAGCGAAACGACCTCGAATACGCCATCGGTTTCTTCGTTATTCGGCCCTACCCCGGTTAGCGCTTCGATGAATGGTCGCACCTTCGGTAATCTATCGCAGCAGTTCTCGACTTTGAATAAGCGCATTACGCCAGCGAATATTGGTGTGGCGCGGCGTGCCGCGTAGAAAGCAAAGCGAACGCAAACAACACACTTTGATTTGCTTTCAAATTACTTCGCATTGCATACCGTTTTACCCTGATCACCTCGAAGCTCTGACCAAGGTAGGGCCGAATAACGATCAACGCGATGAGGCATTCGAGGTCGTTTCGGTGATTGACTGCCGGTGGCCAAAACGGCCCTAAACCGGCCGCGGAGCGAGGCCGGAGTAAGCCGAAGGGGACCGTTACCGCAGTGGGCGAGAAAGCGCTCATCGCATGGGAACCAGCGCCCAAACGAGCAGCGAGAACACTCGCTACTGCTGTGCCAAGTCTCTAGGTCATGTTCA
>NZ_LFJJ01000316.1 GCF_001189365.1 Candidatus Burkholderia verschuerenii
ATGAGCACTGTGGTCGAAAACGAAAAGATCAATGATGATGCGTCGGCTTCGCCCGAACACATTGAACCCGACGCGTCGCTGGCGACCGGGACGCTTGCAGCAGGCGACGCACACGATGCACCGCTGACAACGGATGGGGCCGACGACGGCGAACTGGAGCGCGAACTCACGCAGATGGAAGCGGACGCCGATCGTCTGCACAAGGAAGGCGTGATCTCAAGCGAAGACGTGAGCATGAAGCTCGCCGAGGTCGCCAAAACCCGCAAGCTGTTTCGCGACCTTCCCGCCGCCGAGCGTATCGCCATCATCAAGCGTCGACGCGAGATCGGCCGGTTGCTGATGGAACGCCAGCTTTCTGGCGCCGCGGTCGTTACCGCGCGCGTGCGACTGAACCATACGCGCCTGAAGCCCTTGTTCGAACAGTGGTGGCCGTACATCAACCGCATGAGCATCAACATGCAGCGCTTCGGTCGCTCGACATTCGGCGAGAACGACAAGGAAGTCGTCAACAGCGCGCTTGAGAAGCTGCTCGTGAGCGTCGAGGAATACGTCGACGAGCAACTTCGCGTGGCGCAGGGCTTTCGCGAACAGAAAGAAGCCGCGCTTCGCGCCAACAAGTAATTTGTCTTCGAGCCGACCATTCCATTGCCCGCGATGGAGATTGAGGTCGAAGCGTATTCGCGGTTTTCGATGCGCGTACTCACCTTGATCATGAAATTCGACCAGGCGATGGATCACTTCGACTTCATGGTGTGGAACGGCATTCGCGATCAATCTGACGTCGATGATGAGGCGGTGAATTTCCTGCGGCGCTTCAATCCGCTCGGCATTCGCGGTTACCTCACGCACTTGAAGTTGATGACCACGGTGCGCGGTCGCTAAGGGAGGCGACATGCTGGACGATCTCAACCCCCAGCAACGGGAAGTCGCCCAGTTGCGCCAGCATTGCGTGGCGATCGCCTGCCCGGGTGCCGGCAAGACCAAGACGATCGCCACCAAAGCCGCTCTCTTGCTGCAGGAGAGCGCTGCGAATAACGCAGCCATTGTAGGCGCGGTGACGTTCTCCAAGGATGCCGCGATCGAATTACGCGAGCGCATCCTGAAGGCCGCCGGCGCTGCCGTAAAAAAACGCCTGATCGCGGGCACCTTCCACTCGCTCGCGTTTAAGCAACTGCAGCGGCCCGGCGCGCGGCCGCTCGATATCGCCTCCGACGGCGACCGGCTGGGGCTGCTGATTCGCGTGATGCAGGAACTTGGGCGTGAGGGGAAGGCCGAAGACGTCATCCCAACGATCGAGAAGATCAAGACGAACTTCGGCCGGTGCGACCCGCAAAGCGAGGACGGCGAGCTGTACCTCGCCTATCAAGATGCGCTTGCCCGTAACGGCAAGATCGATTTCCAGGACATGCTGCGTCTGGCCGTGGAGGGCATGGAAAGCGGGACGATCCTACCGTACCCCTTCACCTATCTGCTCGTCGACGAGTTTCAGGATACGGACCCGCTTCAATACCGCTGGATCGAATTGCACGCGAAGGCAGGCGCGATCGTCACGGTCGTCGGCGACGACGATCAAAGCATCTATGCGTTTCGTGAAGCGCTGGGTTATCGCGGCATGGAGTTGTTCATCCAGACGTTCGAGGCCAAGCCGGTGGTGCTCGGCAGCAACTATCGTTGTCGTGCCGAGATTCTCGCAGCCGCTGATCGTCTCATTCGCAACAACGTCGATCGCATCGCCAAAGTACTGCGCGCTGAGAAGGGCGCCGGCGGCCACGTGCAGCGTTCGCGGCACGCCGATGAGTACGTCGAGGCGGTAGCCGCGGTCGAAGCGCTCGGACCACAGCTTGCGAAGGGACGTTCCTGTGCCATCCTCGCCCGCACCAATCGCATTCTGGATCCGCTCGAGGCCGTGTGCAGAACGCACGGCATCAAGTATTACCGCGCCTCGGGTCCTTCGGTGCTCAGTCGGCCGGAGGGCGCACTTATGTGCAATCTGCTTGAGATCGTCGAAGGAGTGAAGGGCACGGGACTCGATGCGGTGCTCGCGCACCTGGGGCTGAGCGCGCAGCAGCTTCGCGCGCTGCACGCGGACATGGGGCCGGAGCTGACGCAGAGAGGGCGGGCTGAACTCGTCGCGCTCGGCTTGCCGGAGGAGGTCGCCACAAATTACCGGGAATTCATGAAGCGGCTTGCCGAATGGCAAAGCCTGTGCGAGCGCACGTTCCATTCGTTGACGCTCTCGGGGGTGACTGAATGGATGATGAAATACGCAAAGAAGGATACAGCCGCGCGCGCCATTCAGGCCACCGATGACGTGCTGTCGCGGTTAAACGGCTCTTTCGCGGAACGCATAAACTTGTTACGCCAGACCAATAATGAGCCGACGCCCGGCGCGCTAATTTGACGACGATGCACAGCTCGAAGGGGCTGGAATGGGATCACGTGTGGATTGCGCGCAGTGAGGAGACGGTCGTGCCGGATCCGAAGTCCACTGAACCGGAAGAGCGGCGGCTGTTTTATGTCGCCATGACGCGCGCGCGGGAATCGCTGATGATCTCGGGCACGTCAAGGAATTTCGAGTCCCGGTTTGTGCAGGAGGCACAGATTTTATCTGCTGTGGCGGCGTAAAGACCGTCGGTCACCAAGCGACGAGAGACCGGCGAGAAGCGCCGCTATGCAGCGCTTCCCAATACATACCTGTCCTACGGCTGATTCTTTTTGACTTCGTCGTTGGCGTCGCCGTATTCCTTACGCGCTTCGCCTTGGACCGCCGGCGGCTCTAGGAACGGCCAGAAGCAAACAAAAAGAGCGGATCCCGAAGAGGGGATAGACGATCGGCATAGGGGCGGCCAGCAAGCTGGCCGGTCCCCTGCCACACCACCCGGCGTGCGGGTCCGCACCGGGCGGTTCGGGAAGTTGAGGTTATGTGAGGCGAGGTATGCCAAGACGATCGAAGTAGGCAATCGTCAGCACGTTGTGTAGTGCGG
>NZ_LFJJ01000317.1 GCF_001189365.1 Candidatus Burkholderia verschuerenii
TCGTACAGCAGGTCACGGCTTCACGCTCCGATGTTCTGGTGGTTGAATGTGACAAGGCAGAGAAGAGCTTTGCCATCCCCTACGTTGCCGATTTACGTCCGGCGGACGGCGACACGCGTCGCACTTGTCCATAAGTCTTATCGTCATATTACAGGTTTTTTCTTTCCTCAATGACTCCCGATCCCCTGTCGACACAAGGCGGCGATGCCGTCATTCCCGTTTCCGTGCTCAACCGTGCGATCAGCACGATGCTCGAACGATCCTTCCCGCTCGTGTGGGTGTCCGGCGAAGTGTCGAACTTCATGCGCGCCGCGAGCGGCCACTGGTATTTCTCGATCAAGGACGCCAACGCGCAGATGCGCTGCGTGATGTTTCGAGGCCGCGCGCAGTACGCCGAGTTCACGCCGCGCGAAGGCGACAAGATCGAAGTGCGCGCGCTGGTCACGATGTACGAGCCGCGCGGCGAATTGCAGCTCAATGTCGAAGCGGTGCGCCGCACGGGGCAGGGCAGGCTGTATGAAGCGTTTCTGCGTCTGAAGGCGCAGCTCGAAAGCGAAGGGCTGTTTGCGGCGGAGCGCAAGCGCGCGCTGCCGTCGCATCCGCGCGGTATCGGCATTGTGACGTCCTTGCAGGCGGCGGCGTTGCGCGATGTGCTGACGACGCTCGCGCGCCGCGCGCCGCATGTGCCGGTCGTCGTGTATCTGGCGCCGGTGCAGGGCGTGGGCGTCAGCGCGAAGCTCGCGGCGATGGTCGATGCCGCGAACGCGCGACGCGAAGTGGACGTGCTGATCGTCTGTCGCGGCGGCGGATCGATCGAGGATCTGTGGGCGTTCAACGAGGAAGTGCTGGCGCGCGCGATTGCGGAGAGCGCGATTCCGGTGGTGAGCGGCGTCGGACACGAAACGGATTTCACCATTGCCGATTTCGCCGCCGACGTGCGCGCGCCGACGCCGACCGCCGCCGCCGAGCTCGTCAGTCCGCAGCGCGTGTTGCTGCTGCGCGATCTGGATCATCGGCACGCGACGCTCGCGCGCGGTTTCGGCCGCATGATGGAACGTCGCGCGCAACAACTCGACTGGCTCGCGCGGCGGCTCGTGAGTCCGGCCGAGCGTTTGCAGCGTCAGCGCGTGCATCTGCGGCAACTGGCGAGCCGGCTCGCGGCGGCGGGCGCGCGTCCGGTGCGCGATGCGCGGGCGCATTTCGCGCTGGTGCAGTATCGATGGGAACGGCGGCGGCCGGATGTGGGCGTCGAACGCGAGCATCTGATGCGGCTTGCGCAGCGCGTCGGCCGGGCCGGCGAGCGGCGCGTGGAGCGAGAGAAGGCGTGCGTATCGGAACTGGCGGCGCGCTTGCAGGTGCTGAGCCCGCAGCGCACACTCGAACGAGGTTACGCGGCGCTGATCGATACGCAAACCGGACGCGCGATGCGCGCGCCGCACGCGCTCAAGCCGAAGCGTCCGCTGACGGTGCATCTCGCCGAAGGCTCCGCCGATGTCCTGCTCGCCGACGTGCAGCCGCGCTTGTCCGACGAATTCTGAGCAGGGCAGTGTCCGTACATTTGACGCGGCGAGCGATGCCGCCGCGAGCACTTTTTACGCCGCGCGACGCTTGCGAAAAGCGATCTTCCTCATAAAAGGCATGCGGTTTGCGGGGTTATCCCAACTCACCTACAATCCATTGCTCAACTGCGTCACGTCTCACCATCCCCCACAAACCACATAGAAAGGAAGCTCGCATCATGGAACATATGCTCCCGCCGCTGCCGTTCGAAAAGAACGCGCTCGCTCCGCACATGTCGGAAGAAACGCTCGAGTATCACTATGGCAAGCATCACCAGACCTATGTGACGAACCTGAACAAGCTGATTCCGGGCACCGAATTCGAGAACCTGTCCCTCGAAGAAATCGTGAAGAAGTCCTCGGGCGGCGTGTTCAACAACTCCGCGCAAGTCTGGAATCACACGTTCTTCTGGAACAGCCTGTCGCCCAAGGGCGGCGGCGCACCGACCAGCGCGCTGGCTGACGCCATCAACGCCAAGTACGGTTCCTTCGACAAGTTCAAGGAAGAATTCGCCAAGGTCGCGACCGGCACGTTCGGTTCGGGCTGGACGTGGCTCGTTAAGAAGACGGACGGTTCGGTCGATATAGTCTCGACCAGCAACGCCGCCACGCCGCTCACGACCGATGCGAAGGCACTGCTCACCATCGACGTGTGGGAGCATGCTTACTACATCGACTATCGCAATGCGCGTCCGAAGTTCATCGAGGCTTACTGGAACATCGCGAACTGGGATTTTGCTTCGAAGAATTTCGGTGCTTGAGTGTAGGTGAGGTTGGAGGCTTTCGTTTTTGTGAAGCGAAGGTCGTGAAAAGCCGGATCGGTTTTCGATGCGGCTTTTTTGTATGTGCTGATTGGCGAAGATTCGGAGGAATGCGCTTATCGGAGAGAGGGCTGGATCGATAGAATGTGAGCGGTCTTTTGAAAGGCGCTCAATGCTTGCAAGCGATGTGGTTCTTGAAGAGATTCCCTCCGATTCGATGGAATCGTTCGGAATGCTTATTTATGAAGATGATGTATGGGATTTGAGTCATCTCGATTCCTTGGCCTTCCAATGCGAACTCAAACCGGGCTTTCTGGTGACGGTGATCGTCACGTCTCCCGCCATTGCTTTACACGGAGCTTTGCTCGCGATGCGCGCTTGCCAGAAGATTCCCGCTTCAAGAGATATTTGACGATGGTCGCGAGCGCCGTATTTTGTGCCGTGAAAGATACGAGATTTCAGTTGTGTGCGTCAAGTTGTGCAGAAATCGGATGCCGGTGGTTTCAGTTGATCCTTCTGTGCGACGTGCGGCGCGAAGGGCGTAGCCCGCAGCGCCGAACGCCGCGCGGCCGCTATGCAGCA
>NZ_LFJJ01000318.1 GCF_001189365.1 Candidatus Burkholderia verschuerenii
CGGTTTCAGGATCTATTTCACTCCCCTCCCGGGGTTCTTTTCGCCTTTCCCTCACGGTACTGGTTCACTATCGGTCGATCACGAGTATTTAGCCTTGGAGGATGGTCCCCCCATCTTCAGACAGGATTTCACGTGTCCCGCCCTACTTGTCGTACACCTAGTTCTTTTCTACTGTTTTCGCTTACAGGGCTATCACCTGCTATGGCCGCACTTTCCAGAGCGTTCAGCTAACAATAAAAATAAAGAGTACAGGCTGATCCCATTTCGCTCGCCACTACTTTGGGAATCTCGGTTGATTTCTTTTCCTGCGGTTACTTAGATGTTTCAGTTCACCGCGTTCGCTCCACATGACCTATGTATTCAGTCAAGGGTACTCCATTAGGAGTGGGTTTCCCCATTCGGATATCGGAGGATCAAAGCTCGTTTGCCAGCTCCCCTCCGCTTTTCGCAGGCTACCGCGTCCTTCATCGCCTGTGATCGCCAAGGCATCCACCACATGCACTTGTTCGCTTGACCCTATAACGAGTGTGTCTCTCAACACCCCATTACAGGCTGAGTATTCGCGTTGTGCCGTATTCCAAAGCAATCTTTCGATTACCTTTTCATACTTGATACAATCACTACCCTGAATCTTCTACTCACACCCATCTCTAAGTGCTTTCTAAGATTCTCTTTACTACTTCTTCCAGATTGTTAAAGAACGTTTAGCCGATAGGTGTCTTGCAATACCTACAGCATCAACTGGCTTCAATCGCCAATGCTTAATGCTTCGCTTTTTTCTTTCCTAGCGAAACCCTAAGCATTGAGGATTGGTGGAGGATGACGGGATCGAACCGACGACCCCCTGCTTGCAAAGCAGGTGCTCTCCCAGCTGAGCTAATCCCCCAAGTCTCTTGAGTCTGTCCCAGTCACACGACTGAACTCATCTTGACCGTGGTGGGTCTGGTTGGATTCGAACCAACGACCCCCGCCTTATCAAGACGGTGCTCTAACCGACTGAGCTACAGACCCAAAGCCTGTCTTAAACAACAGCCGATAAGCGTGAGCGCTTAACTCTTTTCGTGCGAAGCTCGGGAAAGGAGGTGATCCAGCCGCACCTTCCGATACGGCTACCTTGTTACGACTTCACCCCAGTCATGAATCCCACCGTGGTAAGCGCCCTCCTTGCGGTTAGGCTACCTACTTCTGGTGAAACCCACTCCCATGGTGTGACGGGCGGTGTGTACAAGACCCGGGAACGTATTCACCGCGGCATGCTGATCCGCGATTACTAGCGATTCCAGCTTCACGCAGTCGAGTTGCAGACTGCGATCCGGACTACGATCGGTTTTCTGGGATTGGCTCCACCTCGCGGCTTGGCAACCCTCTGTTCCGACCATTGTATGACGTGTGAAGCCCTACCCATAAGGGCCATGAGGACTTGACGTCATCCCCACCTTCCTCCGGTTTGTCACCGGCAGTCTCCTTAGAGTGCTCTTGCGTAGCAACTAAGGACAAGGGTTGCGCTCGTTGCGGGACTTAACCCAACATCTCACGACACGAGCTGACGACAGCCATGCAGCACCTGTGCGCCGGTTCTCTTTCGAGCACCCCCACCTTTCAGCAGGGTTCCGACCATGTCAAGGGTAGGTAAGGTTTTTCGCGTTGCATCGAATTAATCCACATCATCCACCGCTTGTGCGGGTCCCCGTCAATTCCTTTGAGTTTTAATCTTGCGACCGTACTCCCCAGGCGGTCAACTTCACGCGTTAGCTACGTTACTAAGGAAATGAATCCCCAACAACTAGTTGACATCGTTTAGGGCGTGGACTACCAGGGTATCTAATCCTGTTTGCTCCCCACGCTTTCGTGCATGAGCGTCAGTATTGGCCCAGGGGGCTGCCTTCGCCATCGGTATTCCTCCACATCTCTACGCATTTCACTGCTACACGTGGAATTCTACCCCCCTCTGCCATACTCAAAGCCTGCCAGTCACCAATGCAGTTCCCAGGTTAAGCCCGGGGATTTCACATCGATCTTAACAAACCGCCTGCGCACGCTTTACGCCCAGTAATTCCGATTAACGCTCGCACCCTACGTATTACCGCGGCTGCTGGCACGTAGTTAGCCGGTGCTTATTCTTCCGGTACCGTCATCCTCCATCCATATTAGGGACGAAGTTTTCTTTCCGGACAAAAGTGCTTTACAACCCGAAGGCCTTCTTCACACACGCGGCATTGCTGGATCAGGCTTGCGCCCATTGTCCAAAATTCCCCACTGCTGCCTCCCGTAGGAGTCTGGGCCGTGTCTCAGTCCCAGTGTGGCTGGTCGTCCTCTCAGACCAGCTACAGATCGTCGCCTTGGTAGGCCTTTACCCCACCAACTAGCTAATCTGCCATCGGCCGCCCCTATAGCGCGAGGTCCGAAGATCCCCCGCTTTCTCCCTTAGGTCGTATGCGGTATTAATCCGGCTTTCGCCGGGCTATCCCCCACTACAGGACACGTTCCGATGTATTACTCACCCGTTCGCCACTCGCCACCAGGGTTGCCCCCGTGCTGCCGTTCGACTTGCATGTGTAAGGCATGCCGCCAGCGTTCAATCTGAGCCAGGATCAAACTCTTCAGTTCAATACCTGTTACTGTTTTTCGGTTGTGTTACCAACCGGTCGCTCACTCAACGTACTGACGATGATTAATGTCTTAAGACAAAAACCTTCCTTCAATTACTTCGTGTGAGACTCTTGATACCTTTTGCCATACCGATTCCGAAGAACCGATCGCACCAGAAATCAAGCGCCCACACTTATCGGCTGTTAGTTTTTAAAGAGCACATCGCAAACTGAAGCGCGGTGACTTGCTACTACCACCGCCCTTCCGTCTTGCGTCGCTGCATCAGCAGCAGAGAGATGAAATTGTGAA
>NZ_LFJJ01000319.1 GCF_001189365.1 Candidatus Burkholderia verschuerenii
GCGAAGTTCCAAACTCCCAGGAAACCATTCAGATCAATATTGCTTCTGGGAGTTCTGGGAAACACGATCTTCCGGCGGCCCCTTGCCACCCTTGACTTCGACTAATTCTGAAGGGCCGACTACGTATAACGCCGTGATTCTCCCGGCGAATTTCAGCGGCCCGTACGAGAAGTCGTTCATGGGCACGGGACCGTTCAAGCTCGAAAAGTACACGCCGAAAGTCGGCGCGTCGTTCGTGCGCAATCCGGATTACTGGGGCGAAAAAGCGCTGCCCGATCGCACGCAGTTTTCCTTCTACGCCGATCAGCAAGCCCAGCTTCTCGCGATGCAAGGCCGCCAGGCCGACGTGATGAGCGACTTTACCGTGCAGGGCGGCGTCTCGATCCTGACCAATCCGCAGTTCAAGGTGCTGGGCACCAAGTCGAGTTCGCATCGGCAGATTCATATGCGCTGCGACATGGGCGCGTTCAAGGACAAGCGCGTGCGTCAGGCGCTGGCGCTCGCGATCAACCGCGAAGTCATCGTCAAAGGTCTGTTCCGTGGACGCGCGGAAGTCGGCAACGACAGCCCGTTCGCGCCGGTGTTTCCGTCGAGCGATCTGACCGTGCCGCAGCGCAAGTTCGACATCGCGCAGGCGAAGAAGCTGATGAGCGATGCAGGCGTCGGCAACGGCTTCGACATCACGCTCACGACCGAAAAGTACATGGAGATTCCCGATCTCGCGGTCGTCGTGCAGAACGCGGCGAAGGCGATCGGCATTCGCATTCAGCTCAAGGTCGAGAGTCAGGATCTGTATTACGGCTCGGGCACGTTCGGCAAGTCGGACTGGCTGGATTCGCCGCTGGGCATCACCGATTACGGGCATCGCAGCGTGCCGAACGTGTTCCTCAACGCATCGCTCACGAGCGGCGGCACGTGGAACGCGGCGCACTTCAAAAATCCGCAGTACGACAAGCTGGTGGCCGATTTCGTCGCGGCGCTGGACGCGGCATCGCAGAAGAAGCTGTCGGGCGAGATTCAGAAGCTCTTGCTCGATGAAACGCCGGTCGTGATCCCTTACTTCTACGACCAGTTGATCGTCACGCGCGCGAATGTCAGCGGCGTGCGCTTCAACGCGATGTCGCAGATGTGGTTCGACCGCGCGCAGGTGACGGGCGCTTAAGGAGGTTTCGACGATGAGCACGATCACGCCCTCCTCCGGCGTCACGGCGCCGCCGAACAAAGGGAATGGCGGCGCGGCAAAAGCGCGGCGCATCGTGCGCTTCGTCGGCGTGCGCGTGCTGCTCGCGCTCGTCACGCTGTGGCTCTTGTCGATGATCGTCTTCGCGGGCGGCCAGTTGCTGCCCGGCGACGTCGGCCGCGCGATTCTCGGTCCGCTCGCCGATGCGCGCGCCGTTGCGGCGCTCAATCATCAGCTCGGCGTGGACCGGCCGCTTTTGACGCAATATTCCGGCTGGATCAGCCATTTTCTGCGCGGCGACATGGGCGAGTCGTACGCGTTTCGCGCGCCCGTCGCGCCGTTCATCGGCGGGGCGCTGTGGAATTCGGCGAAGCTCGGCGCGCTGGCGTTTATCGTCGTCGTGCCGCTGGGTATCGCGGGCGGCGTGTATGCGGCGCTGCACTCGGGACGATGGATCGATCGCGTGATCAGCATCGGCGGATTGACGGCGACAGTCGTGCCGGAATTCGTGTCGTCGATCGTGCTGATCCTGATTTTCGGCGTCTGGCTGCAATGGCTGCCGATCGAGGCGACCGCGCCCGCCGACGCCGGCTTCTTCACGCAACTGAAGCATCTGATTCTGCCGGTGCTGCCGCTCGTGCTCGTGTTCTTCGGCTATATCGCGCGAATGGCGCGCGCGGGCACCGTCGAGGCGCTCGACGCCGATTACACGCGCACCGCGATTCTCAAGGGCTTGCCGCGTCACGTCGTGATCTTCCGGCATGTGTTGCGCAATGCGCTGCTGCCGACCGTGACCGTCGCCGCGACGCAGCTCGGCTACATGATCGGCGGCCTCGTTGTCGTGGAGACGCTGTTTCACTATCAGGGCATCGGCTCGCTCATCTACAACGCCGCGCGCCAAGGACTTTCCGATGCTCGAAGCCGGCGTGCTGACCATCGGCGTGATCTATACGGCGGCGAATCTGATCGCGGATGCGCTGTATGTCGTGCTGAATCCGCGTCTGCGCACGGGAGCCGCGAAATGAGTACCGCCACCGCCGTTCCGTCTGAAGTGCTCGGCGCGCTGACGCACTCGCTGATCTTCGATCTCGGCGTGCTGATCCTGCTGTTCTGGGTGGTGTGCGCGCTGTTCGGCCACTTCGTCGTGCCGGTCGATCCATACGCATCCGATCCGCTCAACTCGCTCGTGCCGCCATCCGGCGAACACTGGTTCGGCACCGACCAGCTCGGCCGCGACGTGTTTTCGCGCGTGATCATCGGCTCGCGCGACATTCTCACCATCGCGCCGCTCGCGACGTTGCTCGGCACGGCGGCGGGCACGGCGATCGGTCTCGTCGTCGGCTATTTCGATGGTTGGGTGGATGCCGTGATCGGCCGTCTGATCGATGCGATGCTGGCGCTGCCGCTGGTCATCGTCGCGCTGCTGGCGTTGGCCGCAGTGGGCGCGAGCAACACGACGGTGATTCTCGTCATCGGACTGACCTTCGCGCCGATCACCGCGCGCACGGTGCGCGCCGCCGTGCTTGGCGAGCGTCATCTCGATTACGTGCTCGCGGCGCAACTGTGCGGCGAAAACGCGCTGTACATCATGTTCGCGGAGATCCTGCCGAACGTGCTGCCGCCGATCATCGTCGAAGCCACCGTGCGTCTCGGCTACGCGATCTTCGCCGTCGCGACGCTGTCGTTTCTGGGCTTCGGCATTCAACCGCCATCGGCCGACTGGGGACTCGCCTTGTCCGAAAGTTATACGTTGATGGCGGGCGGCGCGTGGTGGACCGTCGTGTTCGATGCCGCCGCGATCGCGTCGTTGGTCGTCGCGGTGAATCTCGTCGCCGATGCCGTGCAAAGAGTGCTCGACCGATGAACGGACCGCCGCCATCGGCTTTCCCCACGTTCGGCGCCGCCAATGGCGATCAGGCCGATGCGCTGACCGTCGTCGGCCTGACGGTCACGTATCGGTCACGCGGACGCGAGCGCGAAGTGCTGCAGGACGTCTCCTTGCGCATGAAGCGTGGCGAGGCGTACGG
>NZ_LFJJ01000320.1 GCF_001189365.1 Candidatus Burkholderia verschuerenii
CTTCACAGTCTCTTCCCCCCGTTGATCAAGGATTAAAAGTTTAATATGGAATGTGCGCGGAGTTGGGAATGTTTCTACAGTGAGGCGTCTAAGAAAGCTTTGTAAGTTGCATTCTTTTTCAATCCTTGTTTTGATTGAACCATTTGTTGCTAATTCGCATATGGATTCTTTAATGCATAAGCTTGGCTTTATGGGGTCTTTCTCTTCCGATAATAATCCCATTTTGGTCTTTTGGAGACATGGCTTTGTAGTGCATTTTGTGGCTCAATCGGATCAGTATTTACATCTTCAGTGTTCTCATCAGTCTATTTCCGATAGTGTCTTTCTTACATGTGTATATGCCAAAAGCACGCGAGGAGAACGAACTGGAGGGATTTTTAGAGTTTGCTGCTGTTCGGCAGTCACCCGCTTTGATCCTGCCTTCTTAGTCATCCGTAGAGCTAAAGGGATTTTCTTAAGCCTTAAGCCATTCCCACACACCGACCAGGGCGGGTGTTCAGTAACTCCTACCCCTAATATATATAATATAAAGGAGAAGAGAAATTGCTTGTGCGCTGTTAAAAAAGTAGCAGGTCTCCGCCCCTTCTATTAGTATGGCTGCGTATCCGCAGTTTGAATCCACTTCTCAGTGGTCGAAGGCACAGTCTGAATCTTCATCTCCTTGAATCGCGAATTCTATGATCTTCGAGAATCGCTTATGGCAAAGGACGATGCCCACGCTTCAGGTCGATCAGAAAGACAAAAAGGTGGAGCTCGTTTGCCATTTTCCTTCTTTCTAGTAATTGTTGGGCATTCCCCTCTGATAGCACGATGGACTCATCTGGTATTTAGCAATTCCGCCTGCCCAATCTAGCAACCCACGGAGCGGTAGACAACCGAGTAAGACAACGTTCTCACATATGTAATTTCAAACATTGAATTCTACATACAGGGATCGAGTATGGGCATAGCTCCTATGCCTATAGTTCCTACTATCATATGCGGAGGTAGTAGTGAGATCCACGTCCCCTACTGGAACC
>NZ_LFJJ01000321.1 GCF_001189365.1 Candidatus Burkholderia verschuerenii
GCTCCACGCTTCCTCCCCACGGTCGGTCGCCCTTCCGCAGTTGCGCTTCACTTCGCTCGCTGTGGTCAACTTGCCGCGCGACTTGCACCCGCAAGAGTGCGCCCATGCTGGGCGCACAAAAAGGCCCCGTCTTGCGGCGGGGCCTTCGGAATCGATCTGCTTGCCTGTTCTGCTGTTCGTCAACAGCGCGCGACGATCCGATGACCCGCCAAAGATGGCGTTCATACGGTTTTTAATCGCGGCAATGACCAAGACAAGAAGATGGCTGCGTGCATGTGACGCAGTATCGCGGGCGGGAAGGGCCGCTGTCAATATCGAGATAGACGGCCGGCATAAAAGACGCAGCGTTCGCAAAAAAAAGCGCCCGCGCGGTGTGGGTCCGCGGGGCGCTTCGGTCATGCACGGGCGAGGGGACTTACATGCCCGTGTAACCTACCGGCACGGTCGCATTCGCCTTCGCGACGGACGCGTTGCCGGACACCACATACATCGGTTGCTCGCGCAGCTTGAGCGTAACGGCGCCGTTCGTGTAGGCGACGTTGGTCACGTTGCCCATCGCATCGACCACCTGGACCGTGCCGCTGGTGCCGGCCGAATCCACCGTCAGCGTGTAGTTCGTGCTGAGATCGGTCGCGAAGCTGTTGTTGACTTCCGGCCACCACGAATTGTTGTGCGTCCACAGTGCCGTGATTACCTTGCCGCCGCCGATCTGCTGGAAGCTGTAGGCGTAGACACCCTTCGGCGTGTTGTTGACCGGGCCGAGCGTGGTCGTGCCGTCGAGAACGCGCGTCATGGTCGCGACTTCCATCGCCGCCGGCTTCGGCGAGATGTTGGTCGTGCCGAACGCAGCCTGCGGATGATCGAGGTCGAAGAACGTGCCGTAGCCGACTTCACCCGGAAAATCCGGCCCGAAGAACACATAAGTCTGATCCGCGCCTTCGCCCAGCAGGATGATGTGCGTACGCGCCGTCACCGCACCGTGCGCATACAGCACGTTCATGTTCGGATAGTTCGGGTTGTAGGTCGTGCCGAGGTCATAGCTGATGCCCGTCTCGGTGACGAACAGCTTCATGTTCGGCTTGTATTCCTTCTGCATTTCCTGACGCAGCAGACGCATCTCGTTCATCAGCGAGTTGGCGGCATCGGCGGCGTTCGCGTCGGTCTGATGACGCTCCGGCGGATGCGACGGCGACGTGCCCGCATCGTAATAACCGTGTGTGGCGACCGCGTCGATGTAGTTCGCATAGCCGAGCTTCGCGAGATTCTGCAGACGCGTCGTCGTCAGCGACTGGAACGGCTCGGCCGGGCCCATCACCACCGCGTTCGGATCCTTGGCATGCAGACCGGCGTAGGCGGACTTGTAGAGCGCGACGAAATTCGCGTCGGTGTCCTTCCACTGCGCGATCGGCTCCCACGTCACCTGGTAGTAGTTCTTCGACATGGTCGGGTAGTACTTGGCGCGGATCGCTTCCGTTTCCTGACCGACGCGGCTCATGTAGTTCTGGAGTAGCTCAGATCCGCCGGCGCGTAGCTGTAGTCCGGGCTCAGACCGTGCGCGCTCGCCCAGCCGGGAATGCCGTCCAGACGCACGAGACGCATGACTTCGCCGGTGCGATAGAACGAATCAAGCACCGCCATGCTCGTGCTCGGATTGAAGGTGTTCGGGCCGTTCGGCTCCGTCACCGACATCTGGCGATCGTCGATCTGCGAGGTGATGCCCAGCGCGCTCAGCATGACCTGCCAGTTGTTGAAGCCTTGCATGCCGAAGCGATGCTGCTCCTGCTTCGTGTACTTGACCGCCGGCAGCACCGACGACAGATCGGGGATCACGCCGAAAGTCGCGAAGCCGTTCGGCCGCGTGCCCGAGTACTGCACCTGACCGCCGCCGTTGACGAGCGTCGCGCGCACGGCGAAGAAGCCGGCCTGCGTCGAGGTACAGGTGATCGTGCTGGTCGTCGCGGCCGCGGGCACCGAGATCGTGCCGCTGGCGACCGGCTTGTCGATCAGATTGTTGATGGTCCACTTGAGCGTATCCGCGGAGCCGGCGCGCGTCGTGAACGCGACGTTGATCTTGGCGTTGATCGGATACATGCGCGAGCCGTCGGAATTCGGCGTATCGACGGAAATCTGGCCGCTGCCGCCGGAAGCCGATGCAACCGACGCCGTGCTGCACGACATGCGCAGCGCGGCGGTCGCCTTGCTGACGGCCTGATCGGTGACATCAGCCGCATTGGCGACCGACGACGAACCGCTGGCGGAGCTGGAGTTGCCGCTCTCGGCGGCATTGGTCGCGGATGCGGGCGAATTGCTGCCGCCGCCGCAACCGGCAAGGGCGAGAACGAGCGCCGAGAAAATAAACGGGTTCTTCTTCATGGTAATTAAACGCAAGGTGACAGGGCGTGACAAAGCACACCCAGGACGCCTGTTGGCATCGGGTTTCGGTTACGGCAGGCTGGAATCGGCGAAGACGCCGCCCGACCAACGCTTATGGCGCAGAGCCGCGATGTTCGGCGCATATCGCCGGAAATCGTGGATGCAAACGTTTGCTCCGCTAAATAGTCGGGCCTGCAAAATTGAATTTGCCGGAATGGACCCGACGACGCAGTCTGGTGCAGACGTAAACGCACATCTCAGCCAGGTCTGCAGCGCACGAGTAGAGGTTGAGGCATGACGTTGAGC
>NZ_LFJJ01000322.1 GCF_001189365.1 Candidatus Burkholderia verschuerenii
GTAACCAAACAACATTCAGCATACCGATTGAAGCTCGTCACAATGGAGTATCCATGGCATCCATTGCACGGCCAGCAACTTCAAGTGGTTCGCCGTAAGTGGCGAGGAGCCACGGAAGTCATTCATGTCGAGGTCCGTAACGGGCTGTCGCGGGAATTGCCGGGATGGATGTTTGACAAGGCTCGGTGCGCGGTGATGTCGGCGGGTTCTCCGGAAGTTACCTTGGGCGCGTTGATGGAATTGCGAGACGTACTGGCGCACGAAACGGCGCTGTCTCCAGATGGTGGATCATCGTCTTCCTTGACTCGAGAACAGGAAGGTACTCCAGATGAGGCCATCGTCGATGATCCCAAGGAAACAACTGATTCTATCGCTGGAAATGGAAGAGCCGGCGCTCCCCCTCCCGACGCCATCGCGCGAAGAGCTGGTACAGGCCGTAGCCGACCTGCTTCTCGAAGCGCTAGGCACGCCGATGGAGAAGTTGGCTCGGACACCGGAGGCCGGCGATGAATTCTAAAATCAGTTCCGCGCATTTGAGCCGCGAGGCCGTCGTATACGTTCGTCAGTCTTCACTCGGACAGGTTCATTGCCACACGGAGAGCAAGCGACGTCAGTACGATCTTGCCGAGTCCGCGCGCAAGACAGGTTTTGCCAACGTTACAGTGATCGACGAT
Source organism: Candidatus Burkholderia verschuerenii (assembly GCF_001189365.1). Taxonomy (GTDB): domain Bacteria; phylum Pseudomonadota; class Gammaproteobacteria; order Burkholderiales; family Burkholderiaceae; genus Caballeronia; species Caballeronia verschuerenii. Next base: position 675 of record NZ_LFJJ01000322.1, read on the forward strand.
GACCTGGGTCGTTCGGGATCCGGGCTTACGGAGCGGCCGGGATTTCAAAAACTTGTCGCTGCAATATGCGGTGGTACAGTTGGTGCGGTATTCTGTATCGAGGCATCGCGGCTTGCGCGCAACGGCCGGGACTGGCATCACCTCGTCGATCTGTGTGCATTGACGGGTACGCTGATTGTTGATCCCGATGGCGCATACGACCCGCGGCTGACGAACGATCGCCTGTTACTTGGCTTGAAGGGATCAATGTCGGAATATGAGTTGAGTCTGTTACGTGAGCGGGGAATTGCTGCACGAGATACGAAAGCTGCACGAGGAGAACTCCGTTTCGCGTTACCCCCAGGATACTGCTGGAACGAATTGGGGCGTATTGAACTGGACCCGGATGAACGCGTGACGGAAACAATCCGTCTCGTGTTTCGACGGTTTCGCGAGTTAGGAAGTGCACGGCAGGTGTTCCTGTGGGCCAAGCAGGAGAAACTGCAATTACCCGTTCTGAGGCAGAGCGCGGTTGGCGGCCGGATTGCATGGCAATCACCCGCCTATCACAACGTAATCAAGCTATTGCAGCATCCGGTCTATGCCGGAGCTTATGTATTCGGCAGGAAGAGTTCTCAGACTCATGTCGTTGACGGGCGCGCGAGAAAAGGTAGTCCCCGCAGTAAGCCGATGCAATCGTGGAATGTCTTGCTGAAGGACCATCATCCGGGCTATATCACCTGGAATGATTTCGAGGAAAACCAGAGGATGATCGCCGAGAACGCGCACATGAAAAAGCGAACCTCTCGCAAATCTGCACGAGGTGGCCGCGCGTTGCTGGGTGGACTGGTCAGGTGTGGCCGATGTGGGCGGATGATGCGGGTCTTCTATGGTGCGAAATCGGTGCAGGCGCACCGCTACCAGTGCCGCGGCGACGACAGTCACGTTGGTGCCGGACTTTGCATCGGGATCGGGGGCGTCCGCGTCGACAAGGCAATCACGACTCGACTGCTGGAAGTGGTGTCGACATATGCGATAAAAGCAGCGATAAGAGCGAGTGAAGCGCAGTCCCGCGCAGATGATGAGGTTCGAAATGCATTGATGCACGAAGCGGAAGAAGCGCGCTATGAAGCTTCGCTGGCAGAACGTCGCTACGAAGCAGTCGACCCTGGCAAGCGTCTGGTAGCGCGCGAACTGGAGGCGCGATGGAATACCGCGCTTGAGCGCGTCGCTGAACTCCAGAGCCATATCGAACATCTTGATGCGAAGGTCCTTGCCAATCCGGAAATCGATCGGGAGCGGCTAATGTCACTCGCGCACGACTTGCCGACAGCATGGAAGGCTTCAGGCGCAACTCCCAGAACCAAGCAACGGATAACACGAGTGCTTATCCAGGAAGTCGTAATTGATCTGGACGACTCGTCCAATGAAGCTGTCCTCGCTATCCATTGGACAGGAGGGCGACACACTGAAGTGCGTATTGCACGGATACGCGGCGGCCGCTATCCCGATACCGATGCACAGTCTCCGCACGGGTCTGTGGACGTCATGCGAAAACTCGGTGGCAAATGGCCGGATCGCGATCTGGCTGTGACAATGAACCGGATGCGATGCAAATCGGCCGACGGCAAGACCTGGACAACTGTGCGCGTACGTGAACTGCGCGAGCGGCTGTGTATTGAAGGCTTCGATCCGGCTTCGGGCGATAGCGATACGATTAGCGTCGAAGAAGCCGCCCGGCGCCTGCAGATCTGTGTTGGCTCCGTTCACCGCCTCATTGATGAAGGGGTATTGCCCGCCTCGCAGATGATGCCGTGTGCCCCATGGCAGATACCAGTGGCGTCGCTGGATTCAGAGGCCGTGCAGATAGGCGTGCGGGGCGTAATTGAGCGGAGACCCCGGAACTTCGAGGCGCTGCAAGACGAGAAGGTGTTGAGACTACCTGGTTTGTAATGGGAGAGATGCATTATGAAACTCGGTCG
>NZ_LFJJ01000323.1 GCF_001189365.1 Candidatus Burkholderia verschuerenii
GATCTGAATCGTAACAATTTAATTGGTATTCTCTACTCTTTACAGAGTACTGCACATAATTCTTTTTCCATACTGAGAAAAGTCTTTTCTTACAGAAGCTATGCAATGAGGTCGTTCGGTAACGTCAATATGGACATTTTGGTAACTGTTTGACCAGGTAACTTGGGTGTCTTTAGAAACGAGTCGTTAGTGAGACTCACGACGAAGAAACTATGTTCCGGGCCGCCAACGTCTCGTCTTTTCGATTTCCTAATCTTCCATTATATTTCACTTCATTTGATTATCGAAATAAACTTAACCATCCAAGTATATCTGTTAACAGCAAATTCTCGCGAGCAAAACACATTGGCACAAATGACTTTGTATACCACATCAAAGCTTGCAGAAACGCCCCAATACTGGCAATCTTAAGCTCGCTGAGTACTGGGTTGATCTGGTGGCCGCACCATGTTCATACCCTTCGCTAGCAATGAAATTGCTCGTCAAGGCTCATCCTACGGACTTCTGGATGTTGATCACCTGTCCATTTGGACAGGTGTGCGCGGTCGAGAATTTCATTAGATTCTCATCACAGCCAGCGCACGGGGAGGAAACGAGTGGTTATGTCGACGCCGGATACCAGGGAATCGAAAAGCGTGAGCAAATGACCTCGGCTTGATGGGATGTTGCGATGCGCCGCGGCAAGCAAAGACAGCTGAACTTGAAGAACCGTGTCGATGCGATATACGTCAAAATCGAGCGACTGCAGGCCGGCATTCGTGCGAAGGCTGAGTATCCTTTTCGAATCTTCACGCGACAGGTTGGCTACATGAAGACGCGATACCGGGCGCTGGCGAAGAGCACCGCTCAAATCACCACGTTACTTGCGCTGGGCAACCTATAAAAAAGCCAGATCCAAATCAACGAAACATTGCAACCTCAACAGCACTTACTCGCATTCGCGGGCAAGCTCTTTACGAATAGCGCTTGAAGCGCGGCAGATCGACGAGTTGTTTCAAATGCAGCCGCGACGGCTGCTAGGGAGAAAAAACAGGGACCAGAGGCCCCTGTTTCCGTTGCGACCAGTGTCCCTAGCGGGATTGGCCTTTCCGCTTACTCGATGAGCATTTGTCATCCGGCAGTATTTCGGTGAACCAGAAGGCAAATCCGAAACCAGCTACCAGAAAAGCGCACAAAATCAGATTGGTGCCCGTTCCTTCAAACATCATCGTCCTCCTTGGGTAAGTTCTCCATCAAGCCCAGCATTTCAAACACCAGCCCTACTACCGCGAAGGGCCACATGCCGATCTTACCATTAACGAACGGTCCCGTTAAACCGAGGCCGATCAACACCAGCCCAACCTTGCGAAACTCTTCCTTCCAGATTGTCTTGCCATCGAGCCAGACTCGCAGCCGTTCATGGAACGATTTAAGGGCCATATACAATTCCCGCATCTTCATATGGGCGTATTCCAATCTAAGCGACGAACGCCTGAGCCGGGGAGACCCTCGCAGCGCAGCAGTCCTTCCGGCATCAGAAGTGCGTTCTTATTCTAACATCGTGCCAGCGGCCCGTCTGTGTGCTCAGACGCGACCCATGTTGACTTCGCGGATTCCCTTCCGATCGCGCAGCGCGAGCGCGGCCCGGTTCAGGTCGTTGCGCCTCTTCAGCGTTTGCGATGCCTGGCAGAAACCACACCGGGTTATTGGAATCGCTCGTCATTACCCCCACCGTGCCGATGCCCAGTGGGGGCCACCACGGATGCAGCGAGGTCATGTCCCGAATCCTGAACAGATCCGGACTGGATACCGTTCGGTTCAGGATGCCGCTACGCCTGGTAATACGCTCGGCGTCGATAATGACCTCGGTAAAGGCCGTGCGAAGGTACGCGATACCGAAGCGCAGCCCGATCAACACCACCGGCAGGAACGCGATTGCAGGCGGCAGGCACCAGCGTTGCGACGCGAAGCTGTAGACGATTTCCAGCACAATCAGGGCGAGAATGCCGCCGAGCAGATTGGGTCGATTGATGATCTGCGGACGGCTTGTCGTGGAACAGCACACGGCTCGCGTGCGTGGTTGTAACGGATAGGTTCAACTGGAATACTCCAGCCATATCAAACCGCTGACGACAGTGGAAGTCATGCAGGTTCTGGAGTGAAAATGCACTCACTTTGTCGATTCGTATCTAAAGGTGACTTGATTCAGATAATTGAACTAGCAGCCAGACTTACAACTCGTTGCGAGACAAACGATGCAATTTATGCAGCACTGAGAAACATTTTGCCATTACAAAAGTTTATTGCATGCCGGGTTAGGCCATCTGCCCCGTCGCATGGATTGAAGCATATTTTCAATCTAGGGTATCCGCAAGAATGGCTTGCAAGCTATAACGAGTTAGGCTATCACAGGATTGACCCAGTCGTGACCCCTTCGACTGACGGGTTGGTTCACTGGGATCAAATTTTCAAATTCGTTACGCCGGAGTGAAAATATTTTATCAAGAAAGCGGCGGAGTACGGGCTTATGGACGGCTTCAGCGTACGTCATCACGACGGCGAGGAGTTAAGAGTAACGTCATTTGC
>NZ_LFJJ01000324.1 GCF_001189365.1 Candidatus Burkholderia verschuerenii
TAGCTAGTGCATGCGGGAACTGAGATCGAGTGGACAAGCTTTAGTAATCCCCACACCAGATATCACAAGATTGGAACGTGAGCAAAGGAGAGTAACAAGAGGCAAAGTAAGCAAGAGTGTGGATTCCATGGCGAATCTTAAGCATCAAGGGGAGACCACTAATCCAAACCAAAACAGGGGCAATCCCCCTCAAGAGAAGAAGTTTGGAGCATTCTTTGAGCCCAAGTTTGATCGTCTTGCAAATTACCAAGAAGAGGTGGATGATGGACAACCTACTCCCCCGCATTTGATAAGTCTCATTGTCAACGGGAGCATTTTCCAAGGGCTTGAAAATGAAGATCCTACCACCCATCTTACAAGCTTTCTCAACATGGCAATCGCTTGCAAGCCACAAGGTATGCCTCAAGACCGTTGCAATCGAGTTCTATTCCCATTCTCACTTCGGGGTCAAGCATCATATTGGTATGAAAGTTCCGGACTCCGACGAGCTACAAACTTTGAAGATGTGAGGAGGAGGTTCCTAACTAAGTACTATCCCCCGAACAAAGTTGATCAATTGAGAATGGCGATCCACCAATTCCGGCAATTCGATGGAGAATCCATATCCACTGCATGGGAAAGGTTTCAAGAATTGCTCAACAAATGTCCCAATTTACTTATGGAAGAAGGGGCGGAATTGCATTTATTCTACCAAGGCCTAAATGCCGAATCTCAAGGGATAGTGAATGCTAGCGCCGGTGGATCGTTAGTGGACAAGTCTTTGAGGGAAGTAAGAGAACTCATGCAACGGATAGCTAGCAATGGTTGCAAGTAGACTAATGATGGAACAAGGGAAGTGAGAAAGCAAGCCGGCATGATAAGTGTTGATGTGGTCACTAGCCTTCAAGCACAACTTGCAGCCCTCACGACGGAAATTTGAGCCTTAAAAAATCAAGCAAATGCAGTCCCGATACTCTCATGTGGAGTTTGTCAAGGTGCACACCATTCCGACACTTGCCCTCAAATTCAAGAACCGTGCAACTATGTGAACAACTTCCAAAGGCCAAGCCAAGGATGGGGTAACAATAATGGAGCCGGACCGTCATCTCAAAATCGCAATGCCAATTGGGGAAATCCGAGTTCTTCCAATGCTCAAAATCAAGGATTTCGTAACACATGGAATCAAGGATCGACGGGGCAACAATGGAGTAATGGACCTCAAGGCTCATCATCATCAATGGATCAATTTGGGCCAATAATGGAAGTTGTCAAGGATGTGCAACAAAGTGTCAAAAAGCAAGAGGAGAATATCCGCAATACCTTCATGAGAATGGAAAAGACGCAACAAGAGCAAGGCGACATGATTGTGATGCAAGGCAAGAAACTTGAAGAGCATGAGAAGTGCTTGAAGAACATCAACCGGTTGCTCACGGAAATGCAAGGTCAACTCAAGGAGAAAAGCTTCGGGACCTTACCAAGTGATACAATCCCTAATCCGAAGGGTAAGGAGCAATGTTTTGTGATGAACAAAGATGAAGAAGCTGAAAAAGAATCGGAAGAAAAGGAGAGCTCTCAAGTCGATGAGGTATTTGCTATTGGAGGGCATTCAAGTGACATTATCCAAAAGAACCATACGTTGCCACCTAAAAGAGAGGATCCCGGTGTTATAAGTGTGCCGGCTGCGATTGGTACAAGTAGATTCTACATGTCGGTTTGTGACCCAGGGTCTAGCATTAGTGTGATATCACTTGCATGGGTGAAGGTCTTGAATTTGACAAAGCACTTGCAGCCATGTCATTCGATGATCGAGTTAGCGGACAAGTCGGCGGTGAAGCCGTGTGGGAAGCTCGTAGACATGATCGTTCAAGTGAAGCACCTTCAAATACCTACGGACTTAGTTGTGATTGATGTGGAAAAGGAGCACTCAATGCCATGGATACTTGGACGTCCTTTCTTGGCCACCGGAGACGCCATCCTTCGAGTAAGAGATAACTCCATCACATTCAATGTGAATGGAGAGACGGTGACTTTTGGAGGAAAGATTGGCGATGATCAAGTGAAGCAAAAAGTCAAGAAAGTGGCACAAGAAGTGATCAAGGAACTCTTTCCGTCGGCCAACATCAATGAGTGGATGCTTAAGGATGTGAAAGTGGCATTAGGCCAAATTCGGAAGGAAGAAGGTCCACCAAAAGAATTCCAAGTGCGGTGTGGAAAGGTGCAAGTGCTAAAAGTGAAGGAGCCTTTATTCTACGATGATAAGGACTTTGATGAAGGTGACTTTGCAAGCATGTTTGCTGAAATTGCACCCAAATGCGACCAAGCACTCTTGAAGAAGGTGGCTGAATTGAATGTAAAGACCAAAGAGAAAGGCAAGGCTAAGCTATTCGATGACGATGATCTCTTGGATGACTCACCCACGGATCAATCTAGGACTGAAGGTTGCAATGCAAGTGAGCATAGCTCGGACTTTGCATCAACACCAGTAAAGAAAAAGAAAAAGAACAAGCCCGGGAAGAAAGCCAGAGCTAGAGCTAAGGCTAAGGCAAAAATTAAGAATTATAGCTC
>NZ_LFJJ01000325.1 GCF_001189365.1 Candidatus Burkholderia verschuerenii
GTGATACTTTATCTATGTCAACCAATGGAGAAATACCATGAATGCAACTGAAATCAACGATCTTGAAACCGTGATCCTCGCTCCCTTCGCCGTGAATGTCGCGTTGGCTGGCGCCGTGCCCCGTACGCTGTCTGGCAGCGAAGCAGGCCGTGTCATCGGCTGGGGGTGCCGGACCTGTGTGGCCGAAGGCGCCGAGCAGGAAGACTAAAATCTGATAAACGATAAGTGAAAACAGGACCGGTGTCGTGCTGTGCACGTTTCCGGCTCTGTTCATGACGCACTATATAGATGGATCGCCAATGCTATCCGAATCAAAAATTGTCCTTACCGGCGCTTCCGGACTGATCGGATTTGCTATAGCAGAACATTTGTTGAAATCTGGCGCGCAACTTGTTGCTGCAGGAAGAGACAGGCGAAAATTGAAGGCTCTTATCTCCAATTCCGCGTTGGAGCACGCTCTTCATATTTGGAGCGGTGATCTTGCTAGTGAAGAAGCGTGTCGCCAACTGATCGATTTTTCGATAACTGCCATGGGTGGCATCGACGTGCTGATCAACAACGCCGGCGTTTTTAATTTTTGCACATTAGAGAGCGTTGATCATAGAAAGCTCGCTGAGATCATGTGCATCAACGTACAGGTGCCAGCGTATCTGACCCGTCTTGCTTTGCCATATTTTAAGGCAACCTCGAACGCCGTGGTACTCAATATTTCCTCGATTGCCGGACTTGCCAGCCTCCCCGGAGGGGCATGCTATGCAGCCTCTAAGTGGGCAATCCAGGGCTTTTCACACAGCATTCGTGAAGAGCTGCGTGAGATGCCGGTGCACGTTTGCACTATCGCACCCTGCCAAGTCGAGGTACTCATGCCGCAACCCGAGAGCGGTGTCCGTACCATCTCGCCCGAAACCATGGCTAACGCGGTCGCCTTGGTTCTCGAGTATGCGCATACATCATCGGCATCGGTCGATCTTGTTCTACACTGAGGGATGTCGCGTGATTATCGACAAAAAAACTACGATCGACTCCTGTCAATCTCAGTTACGGCGCACTGTTTTCTCTCGAGCCACCGTAGCTGAGCCGTCGTTGCCTTGCCACGCCGCCGACACTGCCCTCCTTGCCGCGCCGCTTGCCATCGCTCAGTTATCGCAAGTTGGGATGAGCATAACCGATGCGCTATTGCTCGGCTCGCTCGGCTCTGGTGCTCTTGCAGCAGGTGGTCTCGGCGCGAATCTATTTTTCACTGTGGTTTCGTTGCTGCAGGGAGTACTGACATCGGTCAGCGTAAGCGTTTCCCATGCGCGTGGTGCCCAAGATGAACAGCGCGTACCTGATATCTACTGGGCCGGCTTCCTGTTGTCGTTATTGCTATCGATATCGGCGTTCGTACTGCTGTCGTTTGCGAGACCGATTTTGCTCGCGGTGGGTACGCCCACGCTACTTGTACAGGACATCGTCGAATATACGGGCGTGTTGCGTTGGGCCGCCGCCGGTAGCCTAATTGCAACCGGATTGATGCGCTCGTTCCTTCCCGCGATTGGTGCTGCAAAGTGGTTGTTGTGGGTGGCGCTCGGGGGAGGCTTTATCAATGCTTTCCTGAGCTACGGACTGATTCACGGTATGTGGGGGCTGCCCCGTATGGGTTTCCTCGGGCCGGCGACCGCGACGACTTTCACCGTCTGGTTATCCGCGCTCACGCTGATAATGCTCCTGCATATGCGGCGTCACTTCCGGCACTTCGCGGTCTTGGCGTTGCCGAGCATGACGATAATGCGCGAGCTGCTTGAAAACGGCTGGCCGGTTGCAATCATTTACGGCGTCGAGACAATGCTTTTTCTTGCCGTCGGCATGGTCGTCGGGATACTCGGTACGTCGTCGCTCGCCTCGCATCAGATCGCAACTAGCATTGCCCCGGTTGGGTTGGTGGTGCCAGTTGCTATTGGTCAGGCAGCGAACGTGCGTATCAGTTTTTTCTCTGGAACTGGTCATCCTCTCGCGGCTCGACGAGCAGGCTTCGTCGCGTTCGTGCTCGGAGTCTGTTTCATGACGCTGTCGGCTTTAGTGCTAGTCTTAGCGCGTGATCGGATCGTCAGGCTTTATCTGCATACCGGTGATCCACACAACTCTGAAACTGTGGATCTCGCCACCTCGCTGCTGGTCGTCACGGCATTGTTCCTGATAGTCGACGGTATGCAAACGATCGCCTCAGGCTGCTTGCGAGGATTGCAGGATACACGCGTCCCGATGATCATCGCAGCCTTCGGTTACTGGGGCATAGCGTTTCCGATTGGCTACATGGTAGCACTCCCCTTCGACTTTGGCGTGCGTGGGTTGTGGTGGGGTCTCGCAATCGGACTTGCCACTGTCGCGCTGCTGATGACATTACGCTTTCACGATCTGAGTTTGCGCTCTTCAATTAACCAGAGGAATCGACCAGCTAATTAAAGGATCGTAGATCGCTACTTAAGCCAATGTGGTCACTCATGGTGCTCATGTCGGATAAATTTTGGTCTGCGACAACATGTGAGAAC
>NZ_LFJJ01000326.1 GCF_001189365.1 Candidatus Burkholderia verschuerenii
GGCGAAGTTCCAAACTCCCAGGAAACCATTCAGATCAATATTGCTTCTGGGAGTTCTGGGAAACACGATCTTCCGGCGGCCCCTTGCCACCCTTGACTTCGACTAATTCTGAAGGGCCGACTACATATCGATGCTTTTCCTTGGTCGTAAGCGTTAATCTTATAAGTCAGCGCTTCAGTTCCACGAGCGTGGTGAAGCCGCCGAAAAACATGCGTTGCGGATCGAAGGGCATGTCGCCGTTTTCCATCATCGCCTTGAGGCGCGGATCTTCCATCACCTTGGCGTTGACGCTGTCGCGTACCTCGCGCGATTCGTAGACGATCCACGAAAACACGACGGTCTCGCCGTCCTTGAGCTGCACGCTTTGCGGAAAGGACGTCAGCTTACCGGGCTTGACGTCGTCCGCGACGGTCTCAACGAAATGCAGCGCGCCGTGTTCCAGCCAAACCTTTCCCGCGGCTTCGGCAAGCGTTCGATAAGCGTCGATCTTGTCGAGCGGCACCGGCACCACGAAACCATCCACATAATGCGCCATGATCGTCTCCCGTCTGGTTGATCCTTACTTGGAGCCTACAGCGGTGCGCGAAGTTCAGCCGGCGAACTGACGGACCACACTGTGTCATATTCGAGTACCGTCGATGCAAGCGGCGCAATATCCATGCTAAAGATCGACTCTAGCGGACGTTGAGTGACATGCGCGACCGCCGCCTTCACGACGATCGCGTGCGTGACGACGATGCCGCGTCGATTGCTCTGAGTTAAGCGCTCAAGCACGTGCGCGACGCGTTCGGCCAGCATCGCGATACTTTCGCCGCCATGCGGACGCGCGTGCGGATCCGTAATCCAAGCCGCGAGGCCTGCTTCCTTCGCTTCGGCGATGTCGCGTATCGAATGTCCGCGCCATCGGCCATAGTCGAGATCGTCGAATGCGGCATCGACTTCATAGGCCGATGCGATCCATTGCGCCGTGTCGCGCGCGGCCCGCGCCGGGCTCGCGATGACGCGCGATGCCTGTGTATCAAATGCAAGCGCGCCGCGCTCGTCGTGCTCCAAAGGGTCGTCGCCGGTGGGGAATCGACCGGTCTTCATGGCGCGCGTCGAGGCGTGAGTCAGCAGAATAATTTCCAAGGAAAATAACCGGGTAATTTTTGGTTCGCTTTACTTTGCCGTCAATCCTCATAGAATGGCAAGCTTGCAGTGCGAGGAAGCCGGTGTGAATCCGGCGCGGTCGCGCCACTGTAAGCGGTTTGCGCAAAAGCCTAAGCCGCGAGTCAGACTCTGCTGCATGCTCTTCGTCAACGGGACGCGCTTTTCCCTCTGGAGAACCTCTATGAATGCTTCCAATCCGGCTTTGTCCGCCGCGCCGCTTGCCCCCGGCCTCGATGCACCCGTGCCGCTTCCGGTGCGCGAGGTGTTGCCCTGGGCCATTTTTATCGGCCTCATCATGTTGATCGCAATCTACTTCGTCGGTGCGGAGCAGGGCGCAACCTCCATTTTCTTGGGCATGTATATCCACGAATTCGTCCATGACGGCCGGCATTTGCTCGGCTTTCCCTGCCACTGAGGAAGGACGATGATTCGCAATTTGCTGGTACGCGGCATGATCGCGGGACTTGTCGCGGGCCTGCTCGGCTTCGGTTTCGCGCATACGTTCGGCGAGCCGTCGGTGGCGCGCGCGATAGCGTTCGAAGCGTCGCATGAACACGAACATGCTGACGCGGGTAATGCAACGCAAACGGCGCAAGCGCATAGCCACGACCACGGTGACGATAAAGAACTCGTCAGCCGCGACACGCAATCGGGCCTTGGCCTGCTAACTGGCGTCGCGGTGTTCGGCACCGCATTGGGCGGCCTGTTTTCGCTGGTCTTCACGTTTGCTTATGGACGGCTGGGTCAACTGCGCGCGCGTGGTGCGTCGGCGATGCTCGCATTGTTCGGCTTCGTCAGCGTGGCGATCGCACCTTTCCTGAAGTATCCGCCGAATCCGCCGGCCGTCGGTAATCCCGAGACCATCGGGCCGCGCACGGCGCTGTTCTTCGCGATGATCGCGATATCGATTGCATCGGCGGTATTCGCCGTGTGGTTGCAACGGCGCATGCAACCGGGCAAGGGCGCGTGGAATGCGACCTTGATCGCGGGTGCGGCGTATATCGTGTTGATCGCGATTGCGGTCGCCGTTTTGCCGCGCATCGATGAAGTGCCTGCCGATTTTTCCGCGACGCTGCTTTGGAATTTCCGTCTGGCGTCTATCGGCATTCAGGCAATCATCTGGACCACGCTTGGTCTCGTGTTCGGCGCGCTTGCCGCGCGTGAACTCGAACGGCCTGCCATCAGAAGAATGGCTACGGCTTAAGCATTGATTGCTTAAGGCGCGTAGCTCAAGCGAGCGCGTCGTGCTAGGCTCTGTTCACATTTGAAGAAATGTGTTTACATCTCATCTTTTGCGTAAGCGATCAAGATGAGTCGAATGTTGCTGACCGATGAGATATGGGGACGACTGGAGTCCATTGTTCCGGGTAAG
>NZ_LFJJ01000327.1 GCF_001189365.1 Candidatus Burkholderia verschuerenii
GTATACCTGCTAGTCCTTCCACAATGATTAGCAGAGCGGTCATACTCCCAAGGCCGTCCTAGAAGCATGTGTCCAGGTTGCATTGGTGCCACATCGCACATTACCTCATCCTTGTATTTACCTATTGAAAAGCTCACCAAAACTTGCTTAGTCACTCGAACTTCTCCACTGTCATTGAGCCATTGTAGTCTATAAGGCTAGGGATGCCTAATAGGCTTCATTTTCATCTGTTCTACAAGTATAGAGCTCACAACGTTAGTACAACTTCCAGAGTCAATCACAAGTAAGCATACCTTGCCATTGATTGTACAACATGTATGGAATATGTTCTGTCTTTGCTGATCATCCTCATCTTTCACTTGAGTACTCAAAGATCACATAGACACCAAAGATTGCCTTTCATCTGCACTAATCTCATCCTCATCCTCATCCTCGAGGTCAAAGTCTTTAGATTTTACCTCTTCATCCCTTTGATATAAAGTAGGCATTCCTTTGTATTCATCTTCATTGTCTGACTCAGAGACAATTTCACCATCTCTCATAACCATCACCATATTATTCGGACAATCTGACATGTAATGCCCTTTGCCTTGGCATTTGAAACAAGTAATCTCCCTTGCTGGCTTTGACTTGTACCCCTCAGATTTTGGAGTACTTTTGAAATCCTTCAAATCTTTAAAATTCTTACCACCAGTAGGAGTGAACTTTTTCACCTCATTACATTTCTTAGGCCAAGTATTCTTCCAAGAAGGTGCGGAGTTGCTTCGGATGGTCGACTTACACTTTTATCCTTAAGCTGCTTTTCTACCTTAAGGGCCTTTTGAAACATTTCTTCCACATCCTCATATTCTTGCAGCTCCACAACATTGGCTATTTCTCGCTTTAATCCCCCAAGAAATCGAGCCATTGCTGCTTCAGGATCCTCGTCTATCTGCAAACGAGTCAAAGCTACTTCAATCTCACGATTATAATCTGATACACTACGGTTACCTTGAGTAATCCGTTGTAGCTGGTTGAACAAATCGCGGATGTAGTAGTTAGGAACAAATCGCTTCCTCATGGCTTTCTTCATTTCGTCCCAAGTAAAGAACGGTGCTTCTTTGAATCTCCTCTTGTCAGCCAAAACTTTGTTCCACCAACTGCGTGCATATCCAGTGAATTCAACTACTGCTAGTTGCATTTTCTTTTCCTCCGAATATTTATGCACAGCATATATGGAATCAACCTGATCCACCCAATCAAGATAAACTTCAGGATCATCCTTACCAGAGAAAGCAGGAATCTTTAACTTAATGCTATTCAATGAAGAATCAAGTTTAGAAGTACTCCCTCGTTTAGTTGATCCGTCGGATTCTTCCTCGTCTTCATCAGAGACACGAGACTTAGATGCCTTACTCTGACTATGTTGAACTTGAGAGATGTTTAACTCCATGGCCTCCATTCTCTTGTTCATGGCAGCCAACATAGAAGTAAGCTGATCAAGTTTGTTCTCCATGTTTATAACCTACAAAACAAAGTAAAAAGTGATAGAAAATAAACCCTACAAAACCGAAAAAGGAAGTTAGTGTATAAAGTCCTCACAAACCCTAACCCCAAGCCCAAGTCACTCACCAATGTATAGTGTATGCACTCGGCTATATAGTGAAGGGATTGTTTCACTCACACTCTATTCTCTTTGACCGGTTCAAATAGAGAACAAGAACAACAATTAGACTACTAGTGTTATTTCTTGCTAGGGCAGAAAGAAAAAGAGCACAAAGATAGATGTCAAGGAATTAAAGGCTAAGCTCAATTTAGACAAGTAAGCAAGAGTAGAAAGAAATAAGCTGAAGAGTAGAATTTAAAAGACAATTTAAACTAACTAGAACCCTAACCGAGACTAGACAAACAAAATAAATTGCGAAAAAATTGAAGAAAAACACAACCGTGGTTAAAAGCCTAAAAACCGTGGTTAAAGGGCCTTAAAACCGTGGTTAAAACCAATAAAAATTTGAAGTGCAAAAAGTGTGTGATTTTTGTGTTTTAAAAACCAAGTTGTGCAATGCTTGCAATGTAGTTTAAATGAGAAGCAAATATGGATGCAAGGGGGCTGTTTTGGTTCGAAAATAAAGCTGCAATGGGGTTTATTTATAGGCTAGCAAGATAGTTCACAAAAAAAAGCAAATCCAAATAAGGTTTGGAAAAGGTAAGGCTAATAGTTTTCCAAAAGGAATAGGAAACCAATTCCAAGTCTCAAATGGATTCCAAGTGTACCACTTCACCAACTATATAAACCAAACACAATGAGGAGTAGACACCTCAATTTCGGCCAAAGCAAATCCAATGCAAACAAGGAGTTTCCAAATCCAAGTTGAGATCAAATTAGGAAACTTCCAAATCCAATTCACTTCCAATAAGGACTGTCTCTTATACACATTCTGACGCTGCCGACGAGCGAGCGAGTGGAGATTTCGGGGG
>NZ_LFJJ01000328.1 GCF_001189365.1 Candidatus Burkholderia verschuerenii
GGGCGCGTTTTCAGCTCAACGTCATGCCTCAACCTCTACTCGTGCGCTGCAGACCTGGCTGAGATGTGCGTTTACGTCTGCACCAGACTGCGTCGTTGGGTCCATTCCGGCAAATTCAATTTTGCAGATCCGACTACTTATATCGTGACGAAGATCGTCAAGAACACGGTGGAAGGACCGCCGGATTGGGCTGACGATTCGCTTTGAACGCGCGGACTTATATCGCCCGAAAAAGACTAACAAGCGTCGTTGCAATACAGAAAAAACCTCAGGGCGGACGCCCGACAACAAAAAATTCTCTGGCCAGTTGAGCCTTAAAGTGAATGCATCCGATCAGTCACGCTTGAGGCAAGGAGACGAACATGTTGCTCGGTCATCCCGTACTTTTCAAATCGCTTTGTTATGTGAACGGACGCTGGATTCATAGCGACAGCGCGTCTTCGATCGCTGTGGTCAATCCTGCGGATCAACAAGTGATCGGCCATGTGCCGATGCTGGACCGTGCGCAGATCGTCTCCGCCGTCGATGCCGCGCAGGACGCGTTCGAATCGTGGCGCTGGATGCCGCAGCAAAAACGCAGTGCGTTGCTGCTGCGCTGGCACGGATTGATCATGCGTCATCAAGCCGATCTGGCGGGGATTCTTTCGCTTGAACAAGGCAAGCCGTTGGCGGAATCCAAAGGGGAAATAGCTTATGCGGCGAGCTTCGTCGAATGGTTCGCGAACGAAGCGAAACGTCTTGCAGGTCGCACGATTCCGACCCATATCGACGGCGCGCATCTCGGCACGGTGATGGAACCGGTCGGCGTCGCCGCGCTTATCACGCCGTGGAATTTTCCGGTAGCAATGATCACGCGTAAAGCGGCGGCCGCGCTCTCCGCCGGTTGCACCGTCGTCGTCAAGCCCGCGCATGAAACGCCGTTCTCCGCGATCGCGCTTGCACAACTCGCCGAGGAAGCAGGATTTCCTGCCGGCGTCTTCAACGTCGTCATAGGCGAGCCGCAAATGACGATGGAAGCGCTCGTTAGCGACAAGCGCGTACGCGCCGTGAGTTTTACCGGATCGACGCGCGTTGGCGCACTCGTCGCGCAGACTGCGGCGCAAGCGGGCATCAAGAAGCTCGCGCTCGAACTGGGCGGCAACGCGCCTTTTATCGTCACGGAAGATGCGGACCTGGAATACGCCGTGCGCGTCGCGGTGGGCGCGAAATTTCAGACGTCGGGACAGGATTGCTGCGCTGCAAATCGCATTCTCGTGGCGCGTCCGCTTTACGATCGATTCGTCGAACGTTATAGCGAAGCGGTCAACGCGCTCAAAGTAGGCAGCGCCTTCGATGCCAACGTGGATGTCGGCCCGCTCATGCATCAGGCCGCATTCGACACGACCGTACAGCGCATCGAGGATGCTAAGGCACAAGGCGCGCGCATTGTCGCGGGTGGAAACCCGCATGCGCTCGGCGGCTGGTTTTTCGAACCGACTGTCGTCGCGGATGCTAAACCGGGCATGCGCATCTACGACGAAGAGAACTTCGCGCCGATCTCGGCCGTTTCGCCATTCGACACGCTGGACGACGCGGTATCGCGCGCGAACGATACGGAATACGGTCTCGCCGCCTATGTCTGCGCGACGCGCGTCGACACCATTTTTCAGCTCGTTCGACGTCTCGACTTCGCGATGGTGTCGGTCAACGGCGTGAAATTCACCGGCGCGCCGATTCCGTTCGGTGGCATGAAAGCATCGGGACTCGGACGCGAAGGCGGCGCGGAAGGCTTCGAGCCATTCGTCGAAACGAAATATTTCTGCCTCGGCAATCTGGGCTTGCCGCTTACCAACGCGGCGTGAACGGACTAGCCACAAACGAACTATCCTCAAAGACAGGCGTCATCGGAACAAGGAGAAGCACATGAGTCAGGACAAGCAATCGCTCGAACAGCTGTTCACGGAAGACCGCGCGCATTTCATGCATCCATCCACGCACGCGCATGATCATGCGCGTGCGCTGCCCGGCAAGATAGTGACGGGCGCGAAGGGTATTCGCATCGAGGATTATCAGGGCAAGAGTTATATCGATGCATTCGCGGGCCTGTATTGCGTGAATATCGGCTATGGCCGCACCGAGGTGGCTGAAGCCATCTACGAGCAGGCGAAGAAGCTCGCGTATTACCACACCTATGTGGGCCACTCGACGGATGCGATCATCGAACTGTCGTCGCGCATCATCGACTGGTCGCCTGAGGGCATGAAGAAGGTGTATTACGGCATGTCCGGATCGGATGCCAACGAAACGAAGATCAAGATCGTCTGGTATTACAACAATGTGCTAGTGTTCCGTCCCAGAAATAACTTTACATAAATCCAACATGTTCTATGATCGACTTATGGTGTGCGGGAGACGATCGTGGGACGTAAGGGAATCGAGGTTCTCGTGTCCAATCTGGAGCGAGAAC
>NZ_LFJJ01000329.1 GCF_001189365.1 Candidatus Burkholderia verschuerenii
GGCATGCCTCGCCTCACATAACCTCAACTTCCCGAACCGCCCGGTGCGGACCCGCACGCCGGGTGGTGTGGCAGGGTGGTGTGGCAGGGGACCGGCCAGCTTGCTGGCCGCCCCTATGCCGATTATTGATACAAGTGCTTGACTGTCTATCTAGCGATAGATAAATTTTGGCGTCGACCTAATTTTCAGGTTTTGTAGCCACTTCAGCCGGGCAAGCGATGGACAAAAACACCGTACGGGAAGCGTTGCTGGACCACACGCAGGCGCTGATGATGACGCGCGGCTACAACGGCTTCAGTTACCGCGATTTGTCTGAATTGGTCGGGGTCAAGACATCGAGCATCCACTATTACTTTCCGTCGAAGGAAGATCTCGCGCTCGAAGCCGTCAACGCCTACAGCGCGGACGTGATGTCCACGATCTACGCCATCGACAGTTCTGCGCCCGCCGACAAGAAGCTTGATCGCTACACGAAGCTGTTCGGCCGGATCATCGGCGATGGCCGTCGCATCTGCCTGTGCGGCATGCTGGCGGCGGAAATCGAAGCGCTGCCGGACAAGGTGCGTCAGGCGATTCAGGCATTTTTCCGGGCCAACGAAAACTGGCTGGCGAAGGTACTCGCCGAGGGCGAAGCACAAGATACGCTCGATGCCGGCGGCAAACCGGAAGCCGCGGCCCGCGCACTGTATTCCGCGTTTCAGGGCAGTCTGCTCGCCTGTCGATTGTTTCAATCGCGCGCGCGTCTGGAAGAAGTGGCGGAGGCCGTCCGACGGTAGACAACCCTGTGGATAACTCTGTGTAAAACACGGAAAAACACTAGGAAGCGCGTTGGATTGTCTACCGTTGAGTAGATAGATTTTGGCCGATAGAAGCGAGCTTTCAGGCGGTTTATGCGGTCTTCGCCCCAAAAAGAGCACGCGCGCACCGTCGCGCGGCGTCGAAAGCCAGTGCTGGTGCGGCTTTCAAGTCCATGTAGTGTCCGCTTATCTATCTAGTGATAGGTTGAATTTGATCTGGATTGTGCTGACAAATAGCTGCAAGAACGCTTTCTCGAACGCACAAAATGAAATGCCGCCCCACGATGTGCCGGGCGGCATGTCGGAAACGCGCAACTCAAACCGGCGCGGTATCGATAAATGACTGACGCTGCGACAGACGCGCGTAGTACTTGTCGAGCGACGGATGCGCCGTGCGCCAGTCGAGCTCCGGCAGACGGAAGTCGAGATAGCCGAGCGCGCAGCCGCAGGCGATATCAGCGAGCGTGAAGCGGTTCGCCGAGCACCATTACTTCGTGCCGACGCCGCGCGCCATCGCGTGCAGGCTGTCCTCGATCTTGCGCTTCTGGCGCGCGATCCACGCCGCGCTGCGATGTTCCTCCTCGCGCTGCGTGGTTTCGAGCCGCGTCAGCACGGCCGCGTCGAGCAGGCCGTCGGCGAGCGCTTCCCAGCACTTCACCTCGGTGCGCTCGCGGCGTTCCTGCGGCAGGAGCTTGCCGACGGGTGTGAGCGTGTCCACGAATTCGCAGATCACGCGGGAATCGAACACGGCCTCGCCGTCGTCCAGAATGAGGCACGGCACCTTGCCCAGCGGGTTGAAGTCGTGGATCTTGGAATCGGATGCCCACACATCTTCGAGCACCAGTTCGCAGTCGATCTTCTTCTCCGCCATCACGATCCGCACCTTGCGGACGAACGGACTGGGGTGCGAACCGATCGGCTGCGTCCTACAAATCACTTCAACCCGATTGCTGCGTGACGCATTTGGCGGCCACGACCGCCGCTCCGGATCTCGTCTCCACATTCAGCTTACTGAATATATGTTCGAGATGCTTGTTGACCGTCCGCGGCGCCATGCCGAGGATGTCGCCTATATCGCGATTGGTCTTGCCGCGCGAGAGCCACAAAAGTACTTCCGCCTCACGGCTGGTAAGGCCGAAACGCGCCGAAAGCCGGCCCGTTTGCGCCGTGTCATCGAATTCCTCCAGCACGACGGGCCAGTCGCCCCCCTCTTCGGCTCGTCCCAGCTCGCGCACACAATGGCGCACGCTGCCACGCGCCGTTTCGACCGCCCAATGGCCGACCACCGCAAAGCGGTTGAGGTCAAGCCTCATTCTGTCAGCCAACTACTAACACGAGCTCGCGGCTCATCGTATAAGATCGATCTGCCCACCCGAAGTGCTCCCGAGTGCCCTTGTCCCGGATGGTCACACCATACGCCGAACCTGCCCGGCGCGAGACCGCGAGGCACTGCCCATATCATGCCGGTTACCAACGCGATTGAAAATATCAACGCGCAACAGTTGTGTGCGTCAAGTTGTGCAGAAATCGGATGCCGGTGGTTTCAGTTGATCCTTCTGTGCGACGTGCGGCGCGAAGGGCGTAGCCCGCAGCGCCGAACGCCGCGCGGCCGCTATGCAGCAGC
>NZ_LFJJ01000031.1 GCF_001189365.1 Candidatus Burkholderia verschuerenii
CTCGTTGAACGCTTCTTTAAGCGTATCAAGCATTTTCGTCGCGTCGCCACTCGATATGACAAACTCGCCCACAGCTACCTCACCTTTGTCTCCATCGTGTCTGCCTTCGGGCCGCTCTTAAATGTGAGCAGGACCTAGCGCTTTCATGCAAAGCGAGCACCGAAACAATCCCAATCACCGAAGCACCCATCAGATAGTAAGCGGGCATCATCAGCATGCCGGTCTTATCGACGAGCCACGCGGTAACGAGCGGCGTGGTACCACCAAACAGCGACACCGACACGTTAAAACCGATGGCCAGCGCACCATAACGAATCTTGGTAGGAAACAGCGCCGGCAACGACGACGGCATCACGCCGGTAAAAGTCGACAGCAGCGCGCCGAGAATCATCATCCCCGCGAAGATCGACGGAATCGTGCCCATGCGAATCAGCGAAAGCGCCGGAATCGACAGCAGCAACAGTCCGATACAACCCGCCAGCATCACCGGCTTGCGGCCGACGGTATCCGACAGCCGTCCGCACAGAAGCGTCAGCGGCATCATCAGCACCATCACGACGAGCACGATAAACAAGCCGTGCGTCTCGTTGAACTTGAGCGTCGCCGACAGATAGCTCGGCAGATACGACAGCGCCATGTAGTCCGTCACGTTGAAGATCAGCACGAGGCCGACGCATTGCAGCAGCGGACGCCATTGCTGGATCAGCGTTTCGCGGAACTGCTGCTTGGTCGTTTCGTGCGATACGGCTTTGGCCTTCTCGGCTTCGCGCTGGAACGCGGGCGTTTCTTCGAGCTTCATCCGGATGTACAGGCCGATCAGACCCAGCGGACCCGCGATGATGAACGGAATGCGCCAGCCCCACGACAGCAGCGATTCCTGCGACAGCACGGCGGTCAGCACCGCGACCACGCCAGCGCCCATCACATAGCCGACCAGCGTGCCGAATTCGAGGAAACTCGCCATGAAGCCGCGTTTCTTGTCCGGCGAAAACTCGGCGATGAAGGTCGCCGCGCCGCCGTATTCGCCGCCCGTCGAGAAGCCTTGCAGCAGACGCGCCGCCAGCAGCAGGATCGGCGCGGCCACGCCGATCGTCTCGTAGCTCGGAATCAGGCCGATACAGAACGTGCCGATGGCCATCATGGTCATCGCCAGCACGCGCTTGCGGCCGATGCGATCGCCCAGCGGCCCGAACACCATGCCGCCCAGCGGACGCACGAGAAACGCCGCCGCGAAGGTGCCGAAGGTCGCGAGCAACTGCGCGGCCGGGCTGCTCGACGGGAAGAACACCTTGCCAAGCGTCACGGCGATGTAGCTGTACACGCCGAAGTCGAACCATTCCATCGCGTTACCGATGGCCATCGCGCCGACCGCGCGCTTGAGCAAAGATTGATCGACGATCGTGATGTCGTCAATGGTGAGGCCGGGCTTCTTGTACGAAGCGTTGCGCTTGCGCCAAAGGCCTTCGTGATGAAGAGCGTTCATGTTCGAAATGACTCCGTGTTCAGTCCCGAGCGCCAATTCGACGGTCGGGCGCGCCGCCGCGAGGAGGCGCGTATTGCCGGGATAGTGGTGCAGTTTCGCGACGGCGCCGCCATGCCGGATGCAACGCGGCAGAGGCAATCGAGACCGTCAACGGCTCCGCGCAGCATCGTTCTTAAATCGATGCTGAAGATTGCTGTAGCAAACGCGGTGCCGGTGCGTCGCGCGCAGTGAAAAACTCGTCGCGAAATTGCACTGGTGAAACAAACGAATTTGACGTGCGGACGGCGAACTCGACGGAACCGTGAGTTGCCGCGGGTGGGCCGCGACGTCGGCGAAAACCGAATGAGACAAAAAAGGCCGGCGTTGCTACTGGAAACCGACGCGCCTCTTTGTATAAAAACTGTCACTACCGGGCGGATGCCGCGAACCTGATGTTCAAGGCGTCTGCGCGTGAATGATGGTGAGTTACTGTTGATAACGGACAAGATGATAACACGATCGCAGACGTTGCGCAAATCTGCCTATCGGCGGTGCACATCGATAGCCGTCTGAAGCCTTACTGGGCTTAGGATTCACCCTATTTGTCCGACCGCCGCGGAGCTGTTTTTAGAACAGCGCGGGCAATAAAAAAACCGGCCACTCGGACCGGTCTTTGGTAGTCGCTGAAGACTCGCGAATCACGCCTGCGGCGGTACGTAACCCTGCGCCGTGTCCGCGCCTTCGCCGAAAAAGTACTTTTCCGTCTGCTTGACGAGATACTGACGCGCGCGCGGATCGGCCATGTTCAGGCGATTTTCGTTGATCAGCATGGTCTGCTGCTTGAGCCAGCCTTGCCACGCTTCCTTCGAGATCGTTTCGTAGATGCGCTTGCCGAGTTCGCCCGGCAGCGGCGGGAAGTCGAGTCCTTCGGCTTCCTTGCCGAGCTTTGCGCATTGAATCATTCGGGCCATTGTAGGTTTCTCCTGTATCGGGGTAGCGTCGCGCGAGTCAGGCGCGCGGCGTGATGCGTATTCAGAGCTGTTTCATCAGCACGAGCGATTTACGCTGCCAGTTATAAAGGCGGCGGCGGTCTTCGGGCAGATCGTCCACGGTCACTTTGACGAAACCGCGTTTAAGGAACCAGTGCTCGGTGCGCGTCGTCAGCACGAAAATGCGCGTGAGGCCGCGCGCGCGGGCGCGTTGCTCGATGCGTTTCAGCAGCCGCTCGCCGTCGCCCGAGCCTTGCGCTTCCGGTGCGACCGTCAGGCAGGCCATTTCGCCGATGCGCTCCTGCGTGTACGGATACAACGCCGCGCAGCCGAACAGCACGCCATCGTGCTCGATCACCGAGAAATGGTCGATATCGCGTTCGATCTGGTGCCGCCCGCGCCGCACGAGCGTGCTGTCGGACTCGAGCGGCTCGATCAGCGTGAGAATGCCGCCGACGTCGTCTGGCGTGGCTTCGCGCAGGCTTTCGAGGTTCTCGTACGAGATCATCGTGCCGACGCCGTCGTGCAGGAACAATTCGAGCAGCACGCTGCCGTCGAGCGAGTACGGAATGATGTGGCCGCGCGCCACGCCGCCGCGACACGCGCGAATGGTGTGCTTCAGGTAGAACGCGGTGTCGCCCTGCAATTCGCCGCTTTCCTGCAGGCGATACGCATCGTCGAGCGACATTTCGCGGATCAGCGCGTTGTCTGAGTCGACGAGGCCGTCGATTTCGGTCACGAAGATGATCTTGTCGGCCCGCAGCGCGATGGCGGCGGCAGACGCGACATCTTCCATCGACAGATTGAACGCCTCGCCGGTCGGCGAGAAGCCGAGCGAGGACAGCAGCACCAGCTTGTTCGACGCCAGCGACTGGCGGATCGAATCGCCATCGATTTTTCGCACGACGCCGGTATGCTGGAAATCGACGCCATCCAGAATGCCGACCGGACGCGCCGTCACGAAGTTGCCCGACACCACGCTGATGTGCGCGTGCGCCATCGGCGTGTTCGGCAAGCCCTGGCTGATGGCGGCTTCGATATCGAGTCGCACTTCGCCGGCGGCTTCTTTCGCGGATTCGAGCGCGCGCGCGTCGGTGATGCGCAAGCCGTGCGAAAACGACGACTCGACGCCGTGCAGGCTCAACTGTTCGTCGAGCTGCGGCCGCGAGCCGTGCACCAGCACGACGTGGATGCCCATCGCGTGGAGCAAACCGACGTCCTGCACGAGCGCGTTCAGGCGACCTTCCTGCACCAGTTCGCCGCCGAACGCGACGACGAAGGTTTTATTTCGGAACGCGTGAATATAAGGCGCGACGGAACGCATCCAGTCGACGAACTGGGCGTGGGGATTCGGCGCTTCGGGCTCGGGCGGAACCGGTTGCGACGGGATCGAGAGGTCGGTTTGGGAATTCATGCCAGGATTATAATGCGACGCTATGCCGAATGTTTCTCGACCCACACGCGCCGATCAGGCGGACAACGCGAAGTCCGCGGATAAATCCCTCGATACTCAAGAGCAGTTGCGACAACTGCGTGAAAACCTGCGTCGCGAATCGCGCGAAGGGACGGGTGCGTCCGGCGAAAACGAAGGGCTGAGCAAGAAGGAACTGGCGGCGCGCAAGTTCGCGGGGGCGCGGGAGGCGGCGGAGAAGAAGCCGGATCAAAACCCTGCGCCGAAGACGCAAGCGCCCGTGCACCGAAACGACGCGCTTGCTTCGCTCGTGACGCGCAAGCCGGCCGACGACGACGATCGACGCCGCGCGCAAGCCGCGAAGGTATCGGATCGCGCACCGCTGACACCGAAGCCCGCGGAAAATAAGCCCGCGCAGGAGCCGCGTCGCGCTAAACCGCACGACGAACGCCGCGATTCCGCGCCACGCACGGTGCCCGTCGCGCAGCCGTCCGAGCGCGAAAATCGCAGGCCGAAGGCAGAGCGACCGCAAACGAAGCGCGTCGAAGGCACGCAGACACGTGCGCCTAACAACAAGCCCGAAGCGCAGCGCCGCGAACCACGCCCGCCGCGCGTCGTCACGCCGAACCCGATTCCGCCGATCACCTTTCCCGAAGCGCTGCCGGTTTCCGGCCGCCGCGAGAAAATCGCGCGGGCGATTCAGAACAATCAGGTGGTGATCGTCAGCGGCGAAACCGGCTCGGGCAAAACCACGCAGCTACCGAAAATCTGCCTCTCGCTCGGCCGGGGCCTCGGCGCGGGCGGCAGCGGTCTCATCGGTCATACGCAGCCGCGACGGATCGCGGCATCGGCGACGGGCAAGCGCATCGCGGAAGAACTCGGCACGCCGTTCGGCGAAGTCGTCGGCTACAAGGTGCGCTTCACGGACAATCTCGCGGCGGGTGCATCGGTCAAGCTGATGACGGACGGCATCCTGCTCGCGGAAACGCAAACCGATCCGCTGCTCAGGGCCTATGACACGATCATCATCGACGAGGCGCATGAGCGTTCCCTGAACATCGATTTCCTGCTCGGCTATCTGAAAGAGATTCTGCCGAAGCGCCCGGATCTGAAGCTGATCGTCACGTCAGCGACCATCGATGCGGAACGCTTCGCGCGCCATTTCGGCAGCGAAGAAAAACCCGCGCCGGTAATCGAAGTGAGCGGGCGGCTGTATCCCGTGGAAGTGCGCTATCGGCCGATTCAGGAAGAAAGCGCGGCGGTGAAAAACGCGCAAGGCTCCGCGCCGCAGCGTGGCGATCGCAAATCCGATCGCGATCTGATGGAAGCGATCGTCGATGCCGCCGACGAACTCTGCCGCGAAGGCCCGGGCGACGTGCTCGTCTTCCTGCCCGGCGAGCGCGAAATCCGCGATGCCGCCGAAGCGCTGCGCAAGCATCATCCGCCGCATACGGAGATTTTGCCGCTGTTCGCGCGGCTGTCGGCGCAAGAGCAGGAGCGCGTGTTCAAGCCGTCGAACGCGCGACGCATCGTGCTGGCGACCAACGTCGCGGAAACGTCGCTGACGGTGCCGGGCATCCGCTATGTGGTCGATGCGGGCACCGCGCGCGTGAAGCGCTATTCGTATCGCAACAAGGTCGAGCAGTTGCAGATCGAGCCGGTGTCGCAAGCCGCTGCGAATCAGCGTGCCGGCCGATGCGGCCGCGTCGCCGACGGCATCTGCATTCGCCTGTACGACGAAACGGATTTTCAGACGCGCGTGCGTTTCACCGATCCGGAAATCCTGCGCTCGTCGCTGGCGGCGGTGATTTTGCGCATGAAGTCGCTGCATCTGACGGCGATCGAAACCTTTCCGTTTATCGAGCCGCCGCCGGGCCGGGCGATCGCGGACGGCTATCAGTTGCTCAACGAACTCGGCGCCGTCGATGACGACAACGCGCTGACGCCGCTCGGCCGCGAACTCACGCGCCTGCCGCTCGATCCGCGCGTCGGCCGCATAATTCTGGCCGCGCGCGATCATCACGCGCTGAAGGAAGTGCTGATCATCGCGTCGGCGCTGTCAGTGCAGGATCCGCGCGATCGGCCGATCGAGGCGCAGGAGCAGGCGGATCAGGCGCATCGGCAATTCGTCGACGAACGGTCCGAATTCCTGCAGTGGACGCGCATCTGGAAGTGGTTCGAGGAAGCGATTGCGCACAAGAAGTCGAATCGTCAACTGACCGACGCATGTCGCGCGAACTTCCTGTCGCATCTGCGTCTGCGCGAATGGCGCGACGTGCATTCGCAATTGCTGACGGTCGTGCGCGAGCACGAATGGCGCATCAACGAAACGGATGCGACCTTCGAGCAGGTGCATCTGTCGCTGTTGACGGGTTTGCTCGGCAACGTCGGTCTCAAGGCCGACGACGAACCGCATTATCTCGGCGCGCGCGGCATCAAGTTTCATCTGTGGCCGGGTTCGGCGCTCTTGAAGAAGGCGGGGCGCTGGATCATGGCGGGCGAACTCGTCGAAACGAGCCGTCTGTATGCGCGGACGATCGCGAAGATCGAGCCGGAATGGCTGGAGACGGTCGGCGCGCATCTGCTGAAAAAGTCGATGTCGGACGCGCATTGGGAAAAGAAGGCCGCGCAGGTCGTCGCCTACGAGCGCGCGACGCTGTACGGCTTGACGGTCTACGGGCGACGTCGCGTGAGCTTCGGCCAGCAGGACCTGAAATACGCGCGTGAGTTGTTCATTCGCGGCGCGCTGGTGGAGGGCAAGTTCGAAACGCGTCTGCCGTTCTTCGCGCACAACCGCAAGCTGGTCGCGGAAATCGAGCAACTGGAGCACAAGTCGCGCCGTCAGGACGTGCTGGTCGACGACGAACTCATCTACGGCTTCTACGATTCGCTGATTCCCGACGGCATGTGGACGGGCGCGGCCTTCGAGCGCTGGTATCGCGACGAGCAGAAGAAGAACGACAAGCTGCTGTTCCTGTCGCGCGACGATCTGATGCGCCACGAAGCCGCGGGCGTCACGACCGATCTGCTCCCCAAGCGCATGACGATGTCCGGCATCGAAATGACGCTGACGTATCACTTCGAGCCGGGCGCGCCGCGCGATGGCGTTACGCTGCAAGTGCCGCTCTACGGCCTGAATCAGATCGATGCGCGCCGCGTCGAATGGCTCGTGCCGGGGATGATCAAGGAAAAGACGCAACTGCTGCTGAAGTCGCTGCCGCAGAAACTGCGCCGACACGTCGTGCCGCTGCCGGAATTCGCGGCGGGTTTCGCGGAACATCACGCGGGGCCGAAGTTCGGCGCGGGCACGCTGGTCGATTCGCTGATCGCCGATATCCGCGAGCAGACGCAAGTCGCCGTCAAAAGCGCGGATTTCAAGCTGGAAACGCTGCCCGCGCATCTGTTCATGAACTTCAAGGTGATCGACGAGCACGGCCGTCAGCTCGCGATGGGCCGCAATCTCGCGCAATTGCGCGCGGAACTCGGCGGACAGGCGCAGCAGCAGTTCCAGAAGCTGACCGCGACCGCCGCATTCGATGCGCTTTCCGGCGACGCCGACACGCCGTCGCCCGCGCCGCAGCCATCGGGCGAGGGCACCGCGCTCTACGAAAACCTCACGACGTGGAATTTCGGCAAGCTGCCCGAGTTGCTCGAAATCCGCCGTCGTGGGCAGACGCTGTTCGGCTATCCGGCGCTGGTCGATCGCACGACGCATTGCGACGTCGAAGTATTCGATTCACCCGAGGAAGCGGCGCGGATTCATCGCGCGGGCTTGCGCCGGCTGTTCGCGCTGCAATTGCGCGAGCCGATCCGCTATCTGGAGAAGAACCTGCCGGGGCTGCGCGAAATGTCGATGCAGTTCATGGCACTCGGCACGGCCGACGAACTGCGCGATCAGATCGTCGAAACGGCGCTGGATCGCGCGTGCCTGCAAGATCCGCTGCCCGACGACGACGTCAGTTTCCACGCCCGCCGCTATGCCGCGAAAGGGCGACTCACGCTGCTGGCCAACGAAATCGCGCGCCTCGTCGGCACGATTCTCGCGGAATACGCCGCGTTGCAGAAAAAGCTCGCGCAGGCGAAAACCTTCACGCAGGCGTACGCGGACATGCAGGCGCAATTGGGCGCGCTGATCGGCAAGCGCTTCGTGATCGACACGCCGTATGCGCAGCTGGCGCATTTTCCGCGTTATCTGAAGGGCATCGGGCTGCGCATCGACAAGCTGAAGGCCGATCCGTTGCGCGATGCGCGTCTCGCCACCGATATGCTGCCGCTCGCGCAGCACTATCAGCGCGCGATGGCGCAGCGCGGCGGCGTCGCCGATGTGCGGCTGAGCGAGTATCGCTGGCTGCTGGAGGAGTTGCGCGTGTCGCTCTACGCGCAGGAATTGCGCACGCCGATGCCGGTGTCGGTCAAGCGTCTCCACAAAGTCTGGGAGTCGATGCAGCGCTGATGATTTGCGCCGGACGCCACGCCGAAAACTCGGAATTTCTTGCGCCGATTCAAGGAATTGCGCAAAAACAGCCGTGGCGTCAACGCGTGAACGGACGCAAACGTTCTACAATGACGCCTGCCATCCGATCCGATTTTTTCATGCGCTCTACATTCCTCTCCGGCCGCGTCCGCGCGGTCGCCGCACGCGCCGCGATCGCCGCCGGCGCGGCACTCGTCGCAACCGCCGCATTCGCCAACAACGTCATCGTGCTCAACTCGGCCGAAGCCACGCTGAGCCTGATCGACGAGAACACGCATCAGGTCGTCGGCACCGTGCCGACCGGCAAGGAGCCGCATCACCTGATGCCCACGCCGGATAACTCGTCGTTGATCGTCGCGAATTCGGTGTCGTACAACCTCATGTTCGTCGATCCGAAAACCGGCGCGTTCCAGCGCTGGGTGCAGGACATCGAAGATCCGTATCAGATCGGCTTTTCGCCGGACCGCAAATGGTTCGTGTCGACCGGTCTGCGTCTGGATCGTCTCGATATTTACAGCTACGACGGCAAGAATGTGACGCTCGCCAAGCGCCTGCCGCTGGGCAAGATGCCGAGCCACATCGCGTATAGCAACGACAGCAAGACCGTGTTCATCTCGCTGCAGGTGTCGGGCGAAATCGCCGCCATCGACCTGGCCACGCAGACGCTCAAATGGAAGATGAAGGTCGGCGAAGTGCCGGCGGGCGTGTGGATGACGCCGGGCGACAAGTATCTGCTGGTCGGCATGACGGGCGCGGATTACGTGGCCGTGGTCGACTGGCGCAACCAGAAGGTCGTGAAGACCATCCCGACCGGCAAGGGCGCGCACAATTTCCGCTCGATGGTCGACGGCAAGCACGTTCTGGTGTCGAATCGCGTGGCGAATACCATCAGCATCATCGACGAAGATTTGCTCACGAACGTCGGCAATATCACCGGCCTGCTGCCGGGACCGGACGACATGGAACTTTCGGCCGACAAGAAGTATCTGTGGGTTACGTTCCGTTTCGCGAAGCATGTCGGCGTGATCGATCTTGCAGATCGTAAGCTGATCCAGACCATCAAGGTCGGCCGCTCGCCGCACGGCATTTACTTCCTGAACCGCGCGCCGGTGACGGCGCCGAACGGAGCGTAAGAAGTCGGAGCAGGACGCGTTCGCGCGTCCTGTACTACGATTGAGCTTAGTCTCGAAGTAGTTTCGGCAACACGCACGGAGCACCATGTTTCATTCGATCCTCTCGTCCCTCGACACGTTCGTCTCGGCCATCCAGACGATGCTCTACGTCGACGTCGTTCAGCCGACGCTGTTCAAGCTCGGCATGATGGACTACGACGAAGACACCTACGACGCGCTTTATTGGGTGATCGTCGGCGTCCTCGAAGTGCTCGCCATGTACGCGGTGCTGCGCCCGCTCGAGGCATTTCGTCCGGCGGAGAAATGGCAGGATCGCAAGGGCGTGCGCGTCGATGTGCTTTATACGTGGATCGTCAAGCTCGGCATCCTCAATCTGTTCTTCTTTTTCACGTTCCAGCCGCTGTTCGATTCGTTGCAAAGCTGGCTGCGCGTTCACGGCGTGCCGAGTCTCGATCTGGACATGCTGTGGCCCGGCGTGACCACGGAGCCGATCGTCACTTTCGTGATCTATCTGCTCGTGCTGGATTTCGCAGGTTACTGGTATCACCGGCTGGAGCATCGGTTCGGCATCTGGTGGGAATTGCACGCGGTGCATCACAGCCAGCAGAAGATGTCGCTCTGGTCCGACGACCGCAACCATCTGCTCGACGACGTGTTGCAGGCGAGTTTCTTCGCGTGCATCGCGGTGGTGATCGGCGTGGAGCCGTCGCAGTTCGTCGTGCTGGTGGCCATCACCAATCTCATGCAGAGCGTGCAGCATGCGAATATCCGCATGCATTTCGGCTGGCTCGGCGAGCGGATCTTCGTGAGTCCGGCGTTTCATCGGCGGCATCACGCAATCGGCTTTGGCCATGAAGGCACGGCGTACGGCTGCAACTTCGGCGTGCTGTTCTCGTTCTGGGACATCCTGTTCCGCTCCGCCTCGTTCGATCGCACCGTCGAGCCGACCGGCATCCGTGATCAGCTCGGCGCGCCGGGCGTCGCGCCCGTGCATTACGGCGATGGTTTCATCGAGCAGCACTGGCTCGCGTTCAAGCGCATCGCCACGCGCATCGCGACGCGACACGCCACCGCCGCGCCCGGCGACAACGGTCCCGCCGCTGTCTGAGCATCGGCTGAAACTCGCTTCCAGCGCCCGTTCGCGGCGCTGGTTTATCCTGTCGTTTCCTCTTCCTTCTTCGAATCGCGCATGAGTGATTTGTTGCGTTCGTTCGTGCGGGCGCTGGCGAACGTGTTCCACCCGCGCATGCTCTGGCTCACGCTGATGCCGTTCGCCGCCGCGACCATCGTCTGGGGCGCGCTGCTGTGGTTCTTCTGGCAGACGCTGACCGGCGCGGCCAATGGCTGGCTGAACGGCTGGGCGCTCACCACCGCGATGTACCGCCTGTTCGATGCTGTCGGCTTTTCGTCGCTGCATGCGGTGATCGCGCCGTTTCTGATCGTGATCATGGCGATTCCGCTGATCGTCGTGACGGTGCTGCTGCTGATCGCCACATTGTCGATGCCGGGCGTCATCAAGCTGCTGACGCGTCCGCCGCGCGGGCACTATGCATCGCTGGACGAGCGGCGCGGCGGTTCGTGGTACGGCAGTCTCGGCCATTCGACGATCACGACGGTCGTCTGTCTCGTGCTGCTCGTGATCACGCTGCCCTTGTGGCTGATTCCGCCGTTCTTCGCGCTGATTCCGCCGCTGCTGTGGGGCTGGCTCACGTATCGCGTGATGGTCTACGACGCGCTCGCCGTGCACGCGAGTGCCGAGGAGCGCCGGCGAATCGTCGATGAATCGCGCTGGTCGCTGCTGGCGATCGGCATCATCAGCGGCCTGCTCAGTTCCGTGCCGACGATGCTGTGGGCGTGGAGCGTCTGGCTGCTGCCGCTGTTCCCGGTCGTCGCCGTCGTGACGATCTGGGCGTACGCGTTCATTCTGGTGTTCTCCGCGCTGTGGTTCGCGCATTACTGTCTGCATGCGCTGGAGCGGCTGCGCGCGAGCGAGCCGCAGTTTCCGGCAATTACCGTCGAAGCACGGGAAGTCTCACTGAAAGAATAAAGGGGCACGCATGGGCATTGGCGTCATCATCATCGGCGACGAGATTTTGTCGGGGCGTCGCACGGACAAGCATCTGCCGAAAGTCATCGAATTGCTGAGCGCGCGCGGTCTGTCGCTCGACTGGGCCGAGTATGTCGGCGACGTTCCGGCGCGCATCACCGCGACGCTCGCGCGCACGCTCGCATCGGGCGATATCGTGTTTTCCACCGGCGGCATCGGCACGACGCCCGACGATCACACGCGTCAGTGCGCGGCCAAGGCGCTCGGCGTGCCGCTGGAACTGCATCCCGAGGCGGCGGAACTGATTCGCGAGCGCATCCGCGATACGGCGGCGCAGGCGGGCAAGCCGGTCGAACGGGAATCGCCCGAAAATCTGCATCGGCTGAACATGGGCACGTTTCCGCAGGGCGCGCGGATCATTCCGAACAGCTACAACAAGATTCCGGGCTTCTCGGTTGGCGATCATCATTTCGTGCCGGGTTTTCCGGTGATGGCCTGGCCGATGATCGAATGGGTGCTGGACAACCAGTACGCGCATCTCCATCACGCAACGCCGCATATCGAGCGCTCGCTGCTGCTGTTCGGGTTGCCGGAATCGCGCATCACGCCCTTGATGGTGCAGATCGAACGCGATTTCGACGGCGTGCGCGCGTTCAGTCTGCCGAGCGTCGGCGATCCGGCGCGCGGGACGCTGTATGCGCGTTCGCACATCGATCTTGGCGTGAAGGGCGATCCCGAGCAGGCGAATGCCGCGTTCGACGTGCTGCGCAAAGGCGTGCTCGAACTGGGCGGCGAAATCGTCGACGTGCCGGTGGAGGAAGCGAAGTGATCGTGCTGGAAGTCATCGCGACGACCGTTGCGGATGCGCGTGCCGCCGAGCGCGGCGGCGCGAATCGGCTGGAGTTGATCACGGCGATGGGCGAGGGCGGGCTGACGCCGAGCATCGGGCTGATCGAAGCGGTGACCGAGGCGGTCGATATTCCGGTGAACGTGATCGTGCGGCCGCACAGCCGCTCGTTCGTCTACGATGCCGACGACTACGCCGTGATGCTGCGCGACGTCCGCGCGATCGCGAAGACATCGGCGAATGCGATCGTGATCGGCATGCTGAACGCGGCGGGCGATATCGACACCGAAGGTCTTACCCACGCGATCGATGCCGCCGATGGCAAGCCGCTGACCTTCCATCGCGCCTTCGACGACGCGCGCGATCTGCGCGCCGCCTTCGATAAGCTGCTGCGTTTCGATGCGGTGACGAATGTGCTGACGTCGTGCGGGAAGCCTTCGGTGCTCGAGGCAGAGTCAACGATCGCCGAGTTGGTCGCGCAGTCGGCGGGCACGCGCTGCACGGTACTGGCGGGCGCGGGCCTGACCGTCGATGCGGTCGCGCCGTTCGTGGCGTCGACCGGCGTTCGCGCGGTGCACTTCGGGTCGGGCTTGCGTATCGACGGGAAGGGGCTGGCGCCGGTGGACGGGGCGCGGGTCAGGCGCGTGCGGGAACGGCTCGACGCGCTTTAAGCCCCTTAAGCGCCCACCCAAGGCAGCCCACGGAAGCACCATCCCGACACCGTCTTCCGATGTCCTTGCCCATCCTTATCCCCTTCGAACCCTTCGAGCAGGTCATAAGCCTGCTCGAAGCCTTCCTTCTTCGCGGCCACTGCGGCGAGCTTCGAGCGCGCGGCGCTGCGGCACAGAAAAAGAACCGGAGTATCCGGGGTGGCAACCTGTCGTATTTGTTGGATAAACTCGTCGTTCGGCACTGAGCCGGGGTAGCGGATCCATTCGACGTGCGCATACTGCGACTGATCGATGGCCGGGCGACCGACCCAGTCCAGCTCGGCGCGCGTGCGGACGTCGATCAGGCGCGCGCGCGGATCGAGTTGCAGCAGTTCGAAGGCTTCGGCGGGAGCGAACGCGCCCGCGTAGGCCAGAGCGTTCTAGGCGGCGCGGTCGGCGGCCTGCTTGTAGAGTTGTTCGAGCGTGCTCATGGCGCGGTAGTCTCCGTGAAAGCGCAAGCGACTATTCTAGCTTGGCGATCGGCGCCGGCAGTCCGCGAAACGGTCGCGCGCAATTTTGGTGCATGACAGACGAAATGCATGAAAATCGTGCATAAGGAGTTTGGGGTACATTCACGCGCACCGAAATAGTGCGCGCGGATTGAGCGGCGAGTGGTCGGCTGCCTTGCAACGCGAAGTCGTTTCACTCAAAACGCGCGCTGCTTCAAATGCTTAGGCGCAAAGTTGGTGCGCTTGGCACGGAAGCTGCTTTTTGATCCTCGATTGGATTTGTGGTCGAATTGGTCGAGGCGGCGAAGCGATTCGCCGACTTTTGTTAATCAGGAGATAGGTAATGAGTAAAACCGTGGCCGACGTCATGCAACTCGTCAAGGACGAGGACGTCAAGTTCGTCGATTTCCGTTTCACCGACACGCGCGGCAAAGAACAACACGTTTCCGTGCCGGTCTCGGCATTCGATGAAGACAAATTTGAAAGCGGCCACGCTTTCGACGGTTCGTCCATCGCCGGCTGGAAGGGCATCGAAGCGTCGGACATGCTGCTGATCCCGGACCCGGACACCGCGTTCATCGACCCGTTCTATGAAGAGTCGACCGTCGTGCTGACCTGCGACGTAGTCGAGCCGGCCGACGGCAAGGGCTACGAGCGCGATCCGCGTTCGCTCGCCAAGCGCGCGGAAGCCTATCTGAAGAGCTCGGGCCTGGGCGACACCGCCTACTTCGGTCCGGAGCCGGAATTCTTCATTTTTGACTCGGTGCAGTGGAAGACCGACCAGTCGGGCTGCTTCGTGAAGATCGGTTCGGAAGAAGCGCCGTGGTCGTCGGAGAAGGAATTCGAAGGCGGCAACACCGGTCACCGTCCGGGCACGAAGGGCGGCTACTTCCCGGTCGCGCCGGTCGATACGTTCCAGGACATGCGCTCGGAAATGTGTCTGCTGCTCGAGCAGATCGGCATTCCGGTCGAAGTGCATCACCACGAAGTCGCGGGCCAGGGCCAGAACGAAATCGGCACCAAGTTCTCGACGCTGGTTCAGCGCGGGGACTGGCTGCAGCAGACCAAGTACATCGTCCATAACGTGGCGCACACGTACGGCAAGACGGCGACGTTCATGCCGAAGCCGATCGTCGGCGACAACGGTTCGGGCATGCACGTTCACCAGTCGATCTGGAAGGACGGCACGAACCTGTTCGCAGGCAACGGCTATGCCGGTCTGTCGGAATTCGCGCTGTTCTACATCGGCGGCATCATCAAGCATGCACGCGCGCTGAACGCGATCACGAACCCGGGTACGAACTCGTACAAGCGTCTCGTGCCGCACTTCGAAGCGCCGGTCAAGCTGGCTTACTCGGCTCGCAACCGTTCGGCATCGATCCGTATTCCGCACGTGTCGAACCCGAAGGGCCGTCGTATCGAAACGCGCTTCCCGGATCCGCTCGCGAATCCGTACCTGTGCTTCTCCGTGCTGATGATGGCGGGTCTCGACGGCGTGCAGAACAAGATCCATCCGGGCGAAGCCGCGGACAAGAACTTGTACGATCTGCCGCCGGAAGAAGACGCGAAGATCCCGACCGTCTGCGCGGGCCTCGACCAGGCTCTGGACGCACTCGACGGCGATCGCGAGTTCCTGACGCGCGGCGGCGTGTTCACGGATTCGATGATCGATGCGTACATCGAACTGAAGACGCAAGAGTTGCAGCGTTATCGTCAGTCGGTGCATCCGGTCGAATTCGAGATGTACTACTCGCTGTAAATCGCATGACGCGCGCGCGTTTCGTTATCGGCAGTTCGACGAAGCGCGCGTCTGGTTCGCGGTGAAAAAAGGGACGGCGCGCCGTCCCTTTTTTTAATCCACACGTTGTGACAAATCGAGAAGAAGATCGGTTCGACGAACGACCTCATTGATTGCCGATGGTGCTAAAGAATCTCATCAAGGCGCGTAAAGGCCATGCCGACGCGCTGTCCGACGACACCCCGCTTGCGGCGAGCGGCCTGCTGCCGGGACTCGAAGCGCTGCCCACGGTCGTGCTCGTGCTGGATATGCGCAACCTGAAGGTCGCGTATGCGAATCCTTCGGCGGAGCAGATGCTGGAGCTCTCCCGCAAGCAGTTGACGCAGACCAATTGGCCCGAACTGTTCGCCAACTCGGACGAACTGGCGGCGACCATCGCGTCGATCGCGGAGAATCGCTTCAACGCGACGCGGCTCGATGGCGTGCTCGAACGCGCCGGGCGCGAGCAGGTGCATGTGCATGCGATCGTCGGTTATCTGGAAGCGGCGAGCGATTACGTGCTGCTCGAACTGTTCGAGAACGAGCGCTATCTGCGCTCCGATCGCGAAGAGCGCATTCACGATCTGACCGCCGTCAACAAGCAGTTGATCCGCAATCTCGCGCACGAAATCAAGAATCCGCTCGGCGGCATTCGCGGCGCGGCGCAGTTGCTCGAATTCGAACTCGGCGCGCGAGAACGCGACGAGTTGCGCGAATACACGCAGGTCATCATCAAGGAATCGGACCGGCTGCAGACGCTGGTCGATCGCTTGCTGGAGCCGCACCGGCATCCGCATATCGTCGGCGACGTGAATATTCACGAAGTCTGCGAGCGCGTGCGGGCGGTGATTCTCGCGGAGTTTCCGCGCGGCCTGACCATCGAACGCGATTACGACGTCAGCGTGCCCGACTTGCGCGGCGACAAGGAGCAGTTGATCCAGGCGCTCTTGAACATCGTGCGCAATGCGGCCGAAGCGCTGAAAGAGCGCATCTCGCAAGGCGATGCGAAGATCGAACTGCGCACGCGCATCGCGCGCAAGGTGACGATCGGCAAGAAGCTGCACAAACTGGCATTGGACTTGCATATCACTGACAACGGTCCCGGCATCCCCAGCGAAATCCGCGACCGGATTTTCTTTCCGCTCGTATCGGGCCGGGAAGACGGCAGCGGTCTGGGTCTCACGCTCGCGCAATCGTTCGTGCATCAGCACGATGGATTGATCGAAGTGGAAAGCCGGCCGGGCTGCACCGAATTTTCGATCGTCCTGCCTTTTGGAGGCTGAATCTTTTGGAGGTTGAATCGCACAGTGACCGAGGACACCACGCATTTACGCTGCCAGAAAACCTTCACGGGCAGCGGTCAAGATGCAAAGACATTCCGAGCATAGCGCCACGCTTTGACGCCTGACCGTTTCGACGGGGCACACACCGATCACACGAAGACATCTCGCCGAACGATATGAAGCCGATCTGGATAGTAGACGACGACCAATCCATCCGATGGGTGCTGGAAAAGGCCCTCGCACGAGAGAACTTCACGACGCGCAGTTTTTCCGGCGTCCGCGATGCGCTTGCCGCACTCGAGCAGGAAAGTCCGCAAGTGCTGGTGTCGGACATCCGCATGCCGGGCGGCTCCGGGCTCGAACTCCTGCAGACCGTGCGCGACCGCTTGCCGGGACTGCCGGTCATCATCATGACGGCGTTTTCCGATCTCGATAGCGCCGTCGCCGCGTTTCAGGGCGGGGCGTTCGAATATCTCGCCAAGCCGTTCGATGTCGACAAGGCCGTCGAGCTGATCCGCCGCGCCGTCGACGAAAGCATGCGCGGCGAAGCGGCCTACGACGAACGCGTGACCGAGACGCCCGAGATGCTCGGACAGGCGCCCGCGATGCAGGACATGTTTCGCGCGATCGGCCGTTTGTCGCATTCGGCGGCGACCGTGCTCATCACGGGCGAATCAGGCACCGGAAAGGAGCTTGTCGCGCGCGCCTTGCACCGACATAGCCCACGCGCGAACGGACCGTTCATCGCGCTCAATACGGCGGCGATTCCGAAAGACCTGTTGGAATCCGAACTATTCGGTCACGAGCGTGGTGCGTTCACCGGCGCGCAGGCCATGCGTCAGGGCCGCTTCGAGCAGGCCGAGAACGGTACGCTGTTTCTCGATGAAATCGGCGACATGCCGTTCGATCTGCAGACGCGCCTGCTGCGCGTCTTGTCCGATGGGCAGTTCTATCGCGTCGGCGGTCACAATCCGCTGAAGGCGAATGTGCGCGTGATCGCGGCGACGCATCAGAACCTCGAATCGCGGGTGCGGCAAGGGCTGTTCCGCGAGGACTTGTATCACCGGCTGAATGTGATTCGCCTGCGCTTGCCGGCCTTGCGCGAGCGCAGCGAGGATATTCCGCTGCTGGCGCGACACTTTCTGCAAAAGAGCGGGCGCGATCTCGGCGTCGAGCCGAAACGCGTTTCCGACGATGCGCTGGCGTATCTCGCCTCGCTGCCGTTTCCGGGCAACGTGCGGCAACTGGAAAACCTCTGCAACTGGCTCACGGTGATGGCGCCCGCGCAGGTGATCGAGCAGAAGGACCTGCCGCCCGATCTCACGCCGCGTCAGGACTATGCGGTCGCCGAGGCTGTGTCGAGCGATGGCGTGGTCGCGACGGCGCCTGCCGCCACCAACGGCGTCGCGGTTGCCGCAGCGCCGGCGGCGGGCGTGACGGCGGGCATCTGGGAGAACGGCTTGCGCACGGAAGTCGCGCGTCTGCTGCGCGAGAATTCGGCCGATGTCATGGATGAACTCGCGCGTCGTTTCGAAGCCGCCGTGATTCGCGAAGCGCTGGATTTCACGCGCGGCCGGAAGGTGGAGGCGGCGGAGCGTTTGGGTATCGGACGTAATACGATCACGCGGAAGATTCAGGAGTTGCATCTCGACGCGTGACCGTCATCCAGCACGGGATCAGTCGAGCGTCGCGATAACCGGCGTGTGATCGGACAGCTGATTCCTTAACGACTTTCTTGGGGACATGCCTTGGACGGGGCTGGACGCGACCTCGGCGAATCTTGTCATGTTCCAACTCTGCCGGAATTACATTTGCCGCGCGGAACGATTGTCAGGTGCGGTGAGATAGAGGACCATCGCCGCCGCCAATGCCGACGTTTCGCATGCCGTGAGCAGCAGCGCCGTATCGAATCTGCCAGCCATCGCCGCGCCAATGATAAGCGTGGCGGCGACAGACGCGCCGCGACCGATCGGTTGCACCCACGCCGAATAAAACACATATCGCGTTTTACCGATCGACGGAAGCAGAGTTTTAGAAATGGCGGAAAGCAAAAAGCCATACGCCGAACCGAGCATCATGCACATGATCAGTCTCAGGTTGCCGTCGGTTACGGCCACGGTGATCGTCAGTGCGCCAATGACGCATAACCATAAGCAAGATCCCTGAATCGTTGTGGCGGGAACGGCACGATTTCCGTAAATGAGCACCGCTATCTGCGTCAGAAAGAACGTCAGGTACAACGCTGAAATTTCATTGACGAACGGTGCATCGTGCGTCGTCAGCATACGCATGAGCAGCAATGTGACGCCGGCGAGTAAGAAGTTGCCAAGCAGGGCATACAGCAATCCCCAGCGAGTGAACGGATTGGACAGTAACCCGTCGGAACGGTTTTCCGGCGATGGCGGTTGTGTTTGCGGGACGTGATCATCAGGCGATGCATCGAAAAACAGCGCTTTTGCGTACCACATGACTGCGAGCTGAAGCGTGAGGGCTATCGCCGCAATCCAGACAGCGAAGGTCGTCGAGCGCACGATTGCGAGCGGCAGCGCGGAGGCGACTGCCGTTGCTCCGCGGCTTAAAAGATTAAGCGCGGCGGAGCTGGTCGCGATATCGACCTTGTGCTCCGATTCAAGTTTGAAAAGCAGATGAGCACCAAACAATCCATCGAGCACGAAAATGATCTTCGCAACGATGAACATGCCGAGGATCGCTTGACCCGTCCGCGTGCTGCCCGACGACAAGAGAATGGTGAAGCCTGCGAGCAGGACGAATGCGCATTTGAAAAGGGCACTCAGGCGAGATCGAAACGACTCGGACCGATCGGCGATTTTTCTCGCGAGAGCAGGAGCCGTGAACACCCGTAAGCCAGCGTCCACTGAGAATGTCAGGCTGGAGAGCCAATACTGTTCACCCAAAATCAGCACGATGGTTACCAGATGGGTGATCAGAGCGTCGAGTGCGGAGGTCCAGCTTATGGCACAGACGTAGGCCGTCGAGCGGAGGTTCTTCATTTAGGACAGGGGAAGAGTGGGGACTCGTAACTGTTTTGCGAGCTCGACGGGGTCCATTGCGGAGACCGAGAACGCACGCGCGGCGAACATGTCGTATTGCGGTTGAAACGTCACGATGTTCATGGAAAACTCGGGCGAGAGCTGGTCCGATACGTCAGTTAGCCGAGTCGGCTCTGGCCCACGCATCAGCGCCTTGAGATAAGCGTGACGTGTTCGATTCGATGAAGCGTCCCTGAGCTTGATTACATTGAGCTGGGACTGCGTGGGCACATCAGGGCCGTATCGTTCGCAAACAAAGTCGTGGAACAACATGGCGGTTTCACCGAAAGCATGTTCGACCGCAGCGTGAAATTTAGGTCGAAGAGCAGCGCCCATCGCGAAAAAGGCGTCTTCTTCGTTCGATACGAAAGACATGACGAAAACCGCGTTGATTTCAGCGACGGCCATTGCGTAAATGGAGATATCTGCGCGGGCGACGCCGTCAATCCAACTGGGCAACGGCAGGCGTTTCGGTCTGAACGTCTGCGCATACCAAAAGCTGGCGCACAAATGCCGCTCAAGCAACTCGCGCTTTGCGTGGGATATGCAGTGTCGCTTGTCCGTGTGAACTGCGGTTCCATTCCCGCTGAACACGCCAGCGGATGATGGGGCGCCGCACATCAGATGTTCGATGGAGGTACGGTCTGCTGGCCAGTCGAGCAGCGGACCTTCGGCGATGCCCTTGAGTCGCAGTTCTGCGGAAGAATACGAATTCGCCGTAAAGCAAAGACGTTCATACAGTTCAAATCGCGCGCTGCTAACTGCGGCGGATTTGTCGAGCGACGCGCCAAAACCGAACATCGTCGAGCGTCTATCGCCGCGGCTCATTCCGATCGCCGCACGAGCGATGTACATCCCGGAGGCGAGCGTACTCTGTTCCACTTTGATTGTGGCGTTGGCTTCGAGATCACGCAGGCTGAGCACTTTCCAACTGCTCCTTAAGTTTGGCGACATTGGACTTCCACGAACCATATCGATGTTGTCGAGGGGTATCAAAATCAAAGTCCCGCCATTCTGGAAGAAGCGTGAGACCGGCTATCTGATCGCGCAGTTCACGGATAAGCGACGCGCCATATTCGGTGAAGGTGCCGTATCTGGATATTTCGAGATAGCCACGAATGAGCTCGTCGGCCGCTTCCGCGAGCGATGGAAGAAGATTTTCGTTTTTGGTCCAACGAAGCAGCTTCAGCAACGCCTGAACGATTCGACTCGTGACATAGGTCGCGTGAAAGACTCCAAGCATCGGCCGCGGATCTGGTCTGATTGGCGACACGAATCGCTCGCCGGGGTCATTCAGGATAATCTTTCCAACTGCCATCAACGCGTTGAGATGGATATGCGAAGCCTCATGTACGATGTGTTCTATATAGTATGAAACAGGCTCGATGTGCGATACGGGAATTCGCAGCAACATCGCACCGAACATGCGCTCATCCGTGAAACCCATCGTGACCGCACCATCGAAAAGACGAATGCAACGGACATGAACGGAAAATTCGGCATGCATTTCCGGGAAAGCCATCGCAATTTGCGATAGCGCCGTCGCAACGTGGGCGATGTGCTCGCTGAGTGCGCGTTCCGACACGCGCATAAACACGCTTTTTCTTCCGAAATCACGTTCGGTCATAAGCATGGCTTCGCCTCGCGCAAATTCTTCCCAGTGGTCGTTTCTTTTTAACGCCGTATCGATGCTGAGATAGGGAAAAGACGCCTCGAATTCATTCGCGCGATCTGCGATACGATGCACATATGTTGTTGCATCCGCAACGTTTTGGTTGCGCATCGCTTGCTGAAGCCGATCATGAAGAAAATAAAGTTCGGGAGTAGAACGTTTGAGTCGATGGATAGAATCGATGAGACAGGATTTTGACCATGTCGCATCATGGGTTGCGAACACGTAGGATTCGAGAAGCGAACAAAGGCTCGACTTCACACGTTCGTTGTAGCAATCTTGTGCATATTCTGCATATCGAAGCGATGGATGGATGCTTGGTTTCATTTCCTTGACCTGAAATAAATGAGGTGCCAGATAATCCGGCACCTCCGCGCTATTTACAGCTTGGGCGACAACTGCAGCGTTGCAAGCGAAGTGTCGAAGACGACTTCATCATCGATCTTGAAGAAGACGGGGCGCTCGCTCGACTCGGTGTCGAACTTGGCGTCATCCGAAATTACTTTGCTCAAACTTTCCATTTCACTTCTCCGGTCAAGTACAGTGAAAGCGCATTTCCTTAAATATAGTAGGAATGCATAATAATTAAATGCCTGAAATGATTTCAGGAATATGCGGTGATCTACTGAGCGGAAAATAGGAAGTTTCCTGTTTCCTGTTTCCTGTGCGACAGGATGTTGAACTTCAATTTGCCCAAACAAGGCGGTGATGTGACACGCGATTGCATGGCCTCCCGCAAGCGCGCGCAGCAATGGAGGCGAAATATTCGCTCGCGCATGTTTTCGGCGTCATGCGCTGCGTGCGCGTGCAGTGCACCACCGACGAACTCATCGGGATTTCACGCGCGGGCGGAAGGTGGAGGCGGCGGAGCGTTTGGGTATCGGACGTAATACGATCACGCGGAAAATTCAGGAGTTGCATCTCGACGCGTGACCGTCTCGAAACAAGGGATCAGCCGAGCGTCGCGATCACCGGCGTGTGATCGGACGGCTGATCCCATTTACGCGGCGTCTTGTCCACTTCGCACGCCGTGCACGCCGCCGCGAGTCCCGCCGACAGCAGAATGTGATCGATGCGCAAGCCAGCATTGCGCCGGAACGCCATCATTCGATAATCCCACCAGGTATAGAGCTTTTCCGGTTGCTCGAATTTGCGGAAAGCATCCGTGAGTCCTAGATCGATCAATTGCTGGAAGTGCGCGCGCTCTTCCGGCGACACCAGATTCTGACCTTCCCACGCTTTCGGATCGTGCACGTCGCGGTCGTCCGGCGCGATGTTGTAATCGCCCAGCAGCGCGAGCTTCGGATGACGCGCCATGTCCTCGCGCAGCCATTCGCGCAGCGCATCCAGCCAGCGCATTTTGTAGGCGAACTTTTCGGTGCCGGGCGCCTGACCGTTCGGAAAGTAAGCCGACACGATCCGCACGCCGTTGATCGTCGCGGCGATCACGCGCTGCTGCAAGTCCTCGAAACCGGGGATATTGCGCACGACGCTGATCTCGTCCACTTCGTAATCCGCCGCGGCGCGCACCAGAATGCCGACGCCGTTGTACGACTTCTGTCCCGCGAACCAGCTTTTGTAGCCGGCGGCTTCGAGCTCGGCGCGCGGGAATTTCTCGTCCGGCATCTTCAGCTCCTGAAGACACAGCACGTCGACCTGCGATTGCGTGAGCCAGTCGATGACGTGCTGCTGACGGACCTTGAGGGAGTTGACGTTCCAGGTGGCGATTTTCATGGAGAGTGTTCCGACCTTGAAGGGCGGCGATAAGGCTGTCCCGTGCGAAAAACGCGCATGGTCGAAATCGCCACCTCGAAAACCATGCAGTATAACGATCGCCGATGGCATCGGTCCGCCAAGCCTGCCGCATATCCTTATGGACATTCCCCGCTGGCGCGGGCGTCGCGAACGCCTTACCATTGCTCGATGAACACTCCAACCGACCTCCAGCCGACTCTCACCGGTACCCGCGTGCAACTGCGCCCGCTCCAACCCGGCGACGCACCCGCATTGCTCGAAGTCGCCGCCGATGGCCAGCTCTGGAATCTGAGCGTAACCGTCGTGCCCGGACCCGACACCGTGCAGCGCTACCTCGACACTGCGCTCGCCGGACGCGATGCCGGCACCGTCATGCCGTTCCTCATCGTCGATCGGAACAGCGGCCGGCTGGTCGGCAGCACGCGCTTCTGGAAAATCGATCGCGCGAATCGCAAGCAGGAGATCGGGCATACGTGGCTGTCGGCGTCGATGCAACGCACGGGCATCAACACGGAGGCGAAGTATCTGCTGCTCGCGCATTCCTTCGACGTCATGCGCTGCGTGCGCGTCCAGTTCACCACCGACGAACTCAACGAGAAATCGCGCGCGGCGATTCTTCGCATCGGCGCGAAGCAGGAGGGCATCGTGCGGCACGAGCGCATCATGCCGGACGGCCGCAAGCGCAACTCGGTGCGCTTTTCGATCATCGACGATGAATGGCCGGACGTGAAAGCGATGCTGGAAGCGAAACTCTAGAGCGTCTAAGCGCGCTCACGCGGCTTTTCTGTCCCGATACAATCGAACGCAGATCAAGCCGGAGGGTTCGCAGATGGATTTCATCATTCGCCGCGCGGCGCTGGCACACGCGCCCGGTCTCGTCGATATCGGCATCGAAGGCGGGCGCATCGCGGCGCTCGAGCCGCGTCTGAACGCCCATGCGCGCGAGGAAATCGACGCGAGCGGGTCGCTC
This sequence comes from Candidatus Burkholderia verschuerenii, assembly GCF_001189365.1. GTDB lineage: Bacteria > Pseudomonadota > Gammaproteobacteria > Burkholderiales > Burkholderiaceae > Caballeronia > Caballeronia verschuerenii. The sequence continues at coordinate 24,030 of NZ_LFJJ01000031.1, forward strand.
GTTACCGCGCCGTTCATCGACGCGCATTTCCACATGGACGCCACGCTGTCCTACGGTCTGCCGCGCGTGAACCGGTCGGGCACGCTGCTGGAAGGCATCGCGCTATGGGGCGAACTTAAGCCTGAACTGACGCAGCAAGCGCTGGTCGAGCGCGCGATGCAGTATTGCGACTGGGCCGTCGCGCGCGGGTTGCTGGCGATCCGCACGCACGTCGATGTCTGCGATGAACGGCTGCTCGCCGTCGAAGCGCTGCTCGAAGTGAAGCGCCGCGTGAAGCCTTACATCGCATGCAGCTCGTCGCGTTTCCGCAGGACGGCGTTCTGCGAAGCGCGGGCGCGTTCGACAATCTGAAGCGCGCGATCGACATGGGCGTCGATGTCGTCGGCGGCATTCCGCACTTCGAGCGCACGATGGCGGACGGCGCGGCATCGGTGAAACTGCTGTGCGAATTCGCGGCGGAAAAAGGCCTGCGCGTCGACATGCATTGCGACGAATCCGACGATCCGATGTCGCGTCACATCGAAACGCTGGCGGCGGAGACGCATCGGCTCGGCATGCACGGCCGCGTCACCGGCTCGCATCTCACGTCGATGCATTCGATGGACAACTACTACGTCAGCAAACTCATTCCGCTGATGCGCGATTCCGGCGTCGCGGCGATTGCGAATCCGCTGATCAACATCACGCTGCAAGGGCGGTCGGACACGTATCCGAAGCGGCGCGGCATGACGCGCGTGCCCGAACTGATGGCAGCGGGCGTGACCGTCGCGTTCGGCCACGATTGCGTGATGGATCCGTGGTACAGCCTGGGCTCGGGCGACATGCTCGAAGTCGCGCATATGGGCCTGCACGTTGCGCAGATGACCGGCGTCGACGCGATGCGCGCCTGCTTCGACGCGGTCACGACGAATCCCGCGAAGATTCTCGGTCTCGAAGGTTACGGCATCGAAGTCGGCTGCCACGCGGATTGCGTGATTCTCGACGCGCGCGATCCGATCGAAGCGATCCGCCTGCGCGCGGCGCGCACGGCAGTGATTCGACGCGGCAAGGTGATCAGCCGAAGCCCCGCCGTGCGCGCGACACTGGCGCTGGAAGGGCGGCCGTCGGAAGTGAATTTCCGCATCGAGCGATAAAAAAACCGCCGTGTGATGCGATCCTCGAAAGTCGCATCACACGGCGGTCGCTTTGCGTCCGCGTCGGACGATAAAGCGGATGCCTTACAGCTTGAGCTTAGTCACCTTGGTGCCGGCGAGCGACACGTCGGCCATCAGGCCCGCGTTGGTCAGCACGATGGCTTCGACCGGCTTGGTGGCCGTGGTGGTGTCGATGGTGCCGTTCGCGCCCAGCTTGATCAGCGCGACCGATGCATCGGCGCCTGCCGACCAGCCGTCGGAATTGCGGAATTTGTCGAGCGCGTCCTGCGTCATGAACAGGAAGATCAGCGACTTCGACTGCGCGCCGGCCTGCAGGCCGAACGAGCCGGACGTCGTGCTGTAGTAGCCGACCGTGCCGCCGCCCACGCGCAGCGAGCCCTTGCCGTATTGCGCACCGACGATGAAGCCGGCCTGGATCACCGACGGGAACACGAGAATGCCGTGCGATTTCGCGACCAGTTCGCGCGAGCCGCCGACCGTGGCGTAGAGGCGCTGGATGGTGCTGTCGACGTCGGCGTCGATCGAACGGGCTTCGTCAGCCTTGCCCGCCGTGTTGGCGGCGCCGGTGTTGCTGTTCGTCGTGCAACCGGCAAGCGCGAGGCCTCCCAGCGCCAGAGCAGCCGTCGACTTGAGCATGAAGTTTCGTCTTTGCATCATTGTTCTCCATCGTGGAATTTAGGAAACCCCATAGAATGGGAAGGTGCGGCACGCCAAGTTATAGCACAGCAACCTGAAACGCGAGCCACGTCCCGGAGACCCAAACCCTTGCCAGGCCTACGTTTCCGGGGAAATGGTCCCGAACCGACAGGGGCACGCTGTCAGCGAGCTTACTCCGACTCGTACCCCAAATCAGCGCTACGCACGGTAATTTACACAAACTTTCGTCCACCCGCGTCGAAGAAGGCGAAGAACCATCCGAAAAATGCGGCGAACGAAATTACGGGGAGATTTCGTCCGTTTCGTATTCTGTCGGCATGCACTTCTTTCATCTCGCCGCGAGCAACTGTTGCGAGAAAGCCGCAGTACCGGGTAGCAACGACCGTTCCCGACCCTCGTTTAAGGATGGCTCGTCGTTTTTACTTTGGTCGAAGGAGAGGGCGCGGCGGAACTTGGACGTTCCGGCCGCCTGAGCGCGCGCCGGATGCCGCCGATCAGCATGCCGACGAACAGCAGGAAGATCGCGGGCACGATCCAGTAGCCGACGAACGCGTGCCACAGGTAATCGGCGAGCGTCGCCTTGCGATGCGCGTATTCGTCGATCGCTTCCTGATGCTTGCGTTCGTTGGCGGCGAGGACATCGGCGGGACAGCCGGCGGCGCGGGCCGTTTCAGGCGCGCCGTAACAGCGCGATGCCGCGCCGGCCGCGCGCTGGGCATCGGTCATGTCCCAGGTGGACAGCGACTTTTCGAGGTCGTCGCTGTTGTAGGCCATCTCGTCGCGTACTTCGTTCATCGCGACGATCATCACCGGCACGAGCCAGAACGTGATCGTGACGAGCCACCGCTTGAACCAGCGGTTCTTTTGTCTCCATGCCATCCGTGCCTCCATGCGCGTATGCGCCGAGCGGGACCAGCGGCGGCCGATGGCAAATTTCTTTGTATTGATGTGGGGGCCGCCTTCGCGCCATCTTATGAGAAAAAGACGAAGGTGCGAATCACTTGCTTGGTTGCAGTGCAATAACGGCAGGCAGGGATGGTAAAGCCAACACGTGCGCCGCGCGGATTCGCGCGGCGCACGAGCAAACCGGGATCAGCCGCCATTGCTGAGGCAACTCTTCATGAACGCCTTGCGGTCATCGCCCTTCTTGCCGGTCGCGTCCTTGTTGCAGGCGGTCATCTTCTCCTGCTGCGTCATCGGCGCGGCGGCGGGCGCGGACGACAGACACGTCTTCATGAAGGCCTTGCGCTCGTCGCCTTTCTTGTCGCCTGCCTGCTTGTTGCAGTCGGTCATCTTCGATTGCTGGCTGTTGGCGGCGAGTGCCGGCGTGGCGGCGAAGGCGAGGCCGAGCGTTACGCCGACCGTGACGCTCATGGCGCCGAGCAGTGCTCTGGATCGAATGGACATGGAAGCGCTCCCTGATGAGTCAAATGATGAGTCGAATGACGGTTGTAGTTGGTCAGCGAGTATCGATGACGACATCGATCCGCACGAATTCACGGCTCGCGAGCGCATTATGGCAAACCGAATTTGAAAGTAGTGTGCGATAAGGTTAAATCAGCAGGCCGGATCGCACGAAAGCGAAACAATCGATCGCGCGGCGGGAATGCGCCTTGCAACTGGCTTTCTGCGTGCGCACGTCGCATGCGAATGCAGTGCTCGGCGCCGTCATGCGGCGGGCGTAGCATCGCCGGTAAAGCAGATTCGGAAACTTCGTGCGGCAATTGCATCGACCGGTCTTTAAGATGCATCGTTCTCACTCGATACAGGAGCGTTTCATGTCCACTCCGCTGTCCGATCACTACAAGGGCTTCGAAATCCATGTGCAGGCGCTGCGGCGCGCGAAGGACCGCGACGAACCGGCCGATGCGCCGCGCCATTACGACATCATGGTGACGATCGCGCGCAGCTCGAAGGGCGAAAGCAGCCGCTCGGCGATGTTCGGCGTACCCGACCAGGAACCGTTCGACAGCCCCATCGACGCGACGCGCGCGGGCATCGACTACGCGCGCGACATCATCGACAAGAAGGTCGACGGGCAATCGGTCGACGATCTGTAAGCTCCGCGCGCACTTTCACCTATGCACGCATTCGACGGATTCCTCGAATTCCATCGCGCTCCCCGCGCGATGGCCTCCGCACACGTGCTTCTACACGTAAGCCCGATTGACCTGTCACGTCGCACCGACGAGAATCGACGGCGAGCAAACGTTCAATCGCGGTTCAATCGCGCTTTTCAATCGCGCGTGACGAGACTCATCGGGCTTGCCGTGCGCATCGACCGTTCAGGCTTGAAGCAGGCTCGAAGAGATTCGCATTTCGCTGCTCGAAGCAATTAAAAGCATTCGCCAGACAACACAAATCAAAGCACTGGAGGAGATCCGAATGAACAGCAAGATGAACAGCACAAAGCGCCGTCAGGTCGTCAAGGCGGCTGTCGCGCTCGCGGCCATGTCCGTGCTGCCGCTGTCGTCGTTGTCCGCGTTCGCGCAGGGCAACGCCAAGCCGAAAGTCGCGCTCGTCATGAAGTCGCTCGCCAACGAGTTCTTCCTGACCATGGAAAACGGCGCGAAGGATTATCAGTCGCACAACACCGGCATGTTCGATCTGATCGCCAACGGCATCAAGGACGAAACCGATACCGCCGCGCAGATCCGCATCGTCGAGCAGATGATCGTCTCGAAGGTCGATGCGCTGATCATCGCGCCGGCCGATTCGAAGGCGCTCGTGCCGGTCGTGAAGAAGGCGGCGGACGCGGGCATCATCGTCGTTAATATCGATAACCGGCTCGATCAGGACGTGCTCAAGTCGAAGGACCTGAACGTGCCCTTCGTCGGCCCGGACAACAAGAAGGGCGCGCGCAAGGTCGGCGACTATCTCGCCAAGCGTCTGCAAAAGGGCGATGAAGTGGCGATCGTCGAAGGCGTGACGACCACCACCAATTCGCAGATGCGTAGCGCCGGCTTCAAGGAGGCGATGGACGCGGCCGGCATGAAGATCGTCGCGTTGCAGTCGGGCGAATGGGAGATCGACAAGGGCAACGCGGTCGCATCCCAGATCCTGAACGCCAATCCGAACGTCAAGGCCTTGCTGTGCGACAACGACAACATGGCGATCGGCGCCGTGTCGGCGGTGCGCGCGGCGGGCAAGATCCAGGTGGTCGGCTTCGACAACATCAGCGCGATCAAGCCGATACTCAACGACGGCCGCGTGCTCGCCACCGCCGATCAATACGCCGCGAAGCAGGCGGTGTTCGGCATCGACGTCGCGTTGAAAGCGCTCAAGGAGCACAAGAAGCAGGCCGACTTGTCGACGGTCGTGGAAACGCCGGTCGATCTCGTGACCAAGGCGGGCGTCGTCAAGTAAGACGCGCGCAGCCATGCAGCGCGGCGCGCGGGCTTTTCGCTGGGCCCGCCGCGTCGCGCGACGAATGCATAAGCCCGCCATCCGCGCGGGCGCGATTCAGGTTTCAGCCAAGGGCCGCAGTGGCAGCGCCGCCGGAGATGGGCAGCATTCAAGTTCCCGGCTGTCTTGCCGATAACTCACGAACGAGCGCGAAAGTCCGGAGCGCGGAGTGTCCGTGTCCGGCCGATCGCGCGAGGCTCGCCGCGAATGAATCGATGCACCGCGTTCGCGCGAGTCCAACGAGACGACAGCGAGGATGCACGACCAAGTCCTGAATTCCCCCTCCGCCGGAGCGGACCCGCAACACGGCGCGCCGGTGCTGACGGTGAGCGGCGTCGGCAAGACCTATGTCGAACCGGTACTGGCAGATGTATCGCTCGGGCTCCACGCGGGCCAGGTCCTCGCCTTGACCGGCGAAAACGGCGCTGGCAAAAGCACCTTGTCGAAGATCATCGGCGGGCTGGTCGAACCGACCGCCGGCACGATGACGCTCGCCGGCCGCCCGTACGCGCCGCACAGCCGCACCGACGCCGAATCGCACGGCATGCGGATGGTCATGCAGGAGCTCAATCTGCTGCCGACGCTGTCGGTCGCGGAGAACCTGTTCCTGAACCGCCTGCCGCGTCGCGCGCTCGGCTGGATCGACCGCAAGCGGCTCGCCGACGACGCGCGTCACGCGATGGCGCAGGTCGGCCTCGACGCGATCGATCCGGACACGCTCGTCGGCAGTCTCGGCATCGGGCATCAGCAGATGGTGGAAATCGCGCGCAATCTGATCGGCGATTGCCGCGTGCTGATCCTCGACGAACCCACCGCGATGCTCACCGCGCGCGAAGTCGATCTGCTGTTCGAGCAGATCGCGCGGCTGAAAGCGCGTGGCGTCGCGCTGGTCTATATCTCGCATCGGCTCGAGGAGTTGCGGTGTATCGCGGAGCAGGCGGCGGTGCTGCGCGACGGCCGTCTCGTGCACGCCGGCCCGATGGATGCGCTCACCAGCGATCAACTCGTCACGCTGATGGTCGGCCGCGAGATCGGCGAGCGCATCGATCTGGGCGAGCGCAGGATCGGCGAGGTTGCGTTGAAGGTCGAAGGCATGACGCGTCAGCCGGTCGTGCGCGACGTGTCGTTCCATGTCTGCGCGGGCGAGATTTTCGGCGTGAGCGGGCTGATCGGCGCGGGCCGCACGGAACTGATGCGCCTGATCTACGGCGCGGATCGCGCGGATACCGGCACGATTTCCATCGCGCGCGATGGCGGGCCGTTGCGGCCGGTCGGCGTGCAATCGCCGTCGGATGCGGTGAAAAACGGCATCGCGCTGATCACCGAAGACCGCAAGGGCGAAGGCTTGCTGCTGAGTCGGCCGATCGCCGCTAACGTGTCGCTCGGCAATGTCGGCGCGGTGGCGCGGCACGGCATCGTCGATACGCGGCGCGAGGCGGCGCTCGCGCAACGCCAGATCGACGCGATGCGGATTCGCACCTCCGGCCCGGCGCAGGCCGTGTCGGAACTGTCGGGCGGCAATCAGCAGAAAGTGGTGATCGGCCGCTGGCTGGCGCGCGACTGCTCCTTGCTGCTGTTCGACGAACCAACGCGCGGCATCGACGTCGGCGCGAAATTCGACATTTACGGGCTGATGGGCGCGCTCGCCCGCGAGGGACGCGCGCTGGTCGTCGTGTCGAGCGATTTGCGCGAACTGATGCTGATCTGCGATCGCATCGGCGTGATGTCGGCGGGACGCATGACGGGCGTGTTCGATCGCGCCACCTGGACGCAGGACGCGCTGCTCGCCGCCGCCTTCGCGGGTTACGCCAAACGCGAAGCGATGCTGCACGAGCCGCTCGCACCGGATGCAAAAGCACCGGACAACACGCTGGAAAACGACGGGAGCCGAGAACAATGAGTCAAGCCAACGTTCCCGCCGACGCACCGAAAAGCACGAAAGGCGTCGGCACGCGGCTGGGGATTTCGAACTATCTGGGCCTGGCGGGCGCGCTCGCCGCGATGATCGCGCTGTTTTCGGTGCTGAGCACGCATTTCCTGACCTACGACACCTTCAGCACGATCGCGAACCAGATTCCCGATCTCGTGGTGATGTCGGTGGGCATGACCTTCGTGCTGATCATCGCGAGTATCGATTTGTCGGTGGGCTCGGTGCTGGCGCTGGGCGCGTCGGTGGTGAGCGTCGCGGCGTTGAAGTGGCACTGGCCGGCGTTTCCGTCCGCGCTGCTGGGCGTGGCGGCGGCGCTGACCGGCACGCTGACGGGACTGGTGACGGTCGCCTGGCGGATTCCGTCGTTCATCGTGTCGCTCGGCGTGCTGGAAGCGGCGCGCGGCGTGGCCTACCAGATGACCAATTCGCGAACCGCGTATATCGGCGATGCCTTCGATTTTCTGTCGGATCCGATCGCCTTCGGCATTTCTCCGGCTTTCTTGATAGCTGTCGCCGTAATGATTATTGCGCACCTGGTTTTGACTCGGACGATTTTTGGCCGATATCTGGTAGGTATCGGTACGAACGAGGAAGCGGTCCGGCTCGCGGGGGTGAATCCGCGGCCGTACAAGGTGATCGTGTTCGCGCTGATGGGTGCGTTGTCGGGGCTGGCCGCGCTGTTTCAGATTTCGCGGCTCGAAGCCGCCGATCCGAATGCCGGCTCGGGCGTGGAACTCCAGGTCATCGCGGCGGTCGTGATCGGGGGCACCAGTCTGATGGGCGGGCGCGGTTCGGTGATCAGCACGTTTTTCGGCGTGTTGATTATCTCGGTGCTCGCGGCGGGGCTGGCGCAGATCGGCGCGAACGAGCCGACCAAGCGCATCATCACGGGCGCGGTCATCGTGGTCGCGGTGGTGCTGGATACGTATCGCAGCAGGCGTAAGCGGGGTTGAGCACGTTTGAAGCAAATGAACGTGATAAATCAGACACTTGCAGTCAAACGTTGGCGGTAACGTTTCGCACGGGGCGAAGCGTCGGGTAAGCGGTAGAAGGTGCAGTGAGCGGTAGATAGAGATGGGGCGCGAAGGTTTCGTGCAGCAACATCCGGCAAACATGGAAAACAGCCGGAGTCGGGGAAGCAGTAAGAAGCGCACGGCCGTGCGCTGCCTCCCGCCTCACCATCCAATAAAAGCAGACAGACCAAAGCGATAGAAGGACGATGTATGGCGACGATCAAGGACGTGGCAGCCATTGCCGGGGTGTCGTTCACGACGGTATCCCACGTAGTGAACAATTCGAGGCCGGTTTCGGCCGATGTCAGGGCGAAAGTCGAGCGCGCGATCCGTGAACTGGATTACGTGCCGTCGGCGGTTGCGCGCTCGCTGAAGGCGAAGTCGACCGCGACGATCGGCCTGCTGGTGCCGAACGCGACCAACCCGTATTTCGCGGAGCTGGCGCGCGGCGTCGAGGACGGCTGCGCGAAGAACGGCTATTGCCTGTTCTTCTGCAACTCCGACGACGATCCCGCCAAGCAGCGCAACTACTTGCGCGTGCTGCAGGAAAAGCGCATCGACGGGCTGGTGATCGCCTCCGCCGGCGAGGACGCCGTGCTGGCGCAAAGTCTCGCCAACGCGCGCGAGCCGCTGGTGATCGTCGATCGGAATATCGAAGGGCTGACCTGCGATCTGGTGCAGATCGACCACGAAAAGGGCGCGTATCTCGCCACGCGCCATCTGCTGGAACTCGGGCATTCGCAGATCGGCTGCATCACCGGTCCGGTTGCGACGGCCGTCAGCGCGATGCGCCTGCACGGTTTCATCCGCGCGATGGCCGAACGCGGCGTCGAGATCGAGCCGAACGCGATCCAGCAGAGCGATTTCTCCGCGACGGGCGGTTACGCGGCCGCGTCGCAACTGTTCGACAGCATGAAGCCGACCGCGATTTTCGCCTGCAACGACATGATGGGCATCGGCGCGCTGCGGGCGGCAGCCGAGCGTCATATCAGCGTGCCGGCGGATTGCTCGATCATCGGCTTCGACGATGTCGAACTCTCGCGATATACCTACCCGGCGCTCTCGAGCGTGGGACAATCGGTGCGTGCGCTCGGCGAAATGGCCGCACAGACGCTGATCGACCGCATCACGGCAAGATGAACGGCAATACGCGACGCCGCGTCGTGCCGCCGCGTCTGGTGCTGCGCGAATCGACGTCGGTGGTGCCGGAAACGCATCTTACGGTGCGCCTGCCGAGGGAATAACTCAGAAAGGAAGGGTGCATGGGCGACCAAGCGAGCAACGCTAATCCGACCGGCCGCGTCACCGTGGTGCGCAGTCTCAACATGGATCTGGTCGCACGCGCGCCGCGTCTGCCCAAACCGGGCGAAACGCTGGCGGGGCACGCGTTCGCGCAAGTGCCGGGCGGCAAGGGCGGCAATCAGGCCGTGGCGGCCGCGCGGCTGGGCGCGCAAGTCGCGATGATCGGCTGTATCGGCGACGATTCGAACGGCGGCATCCTCAAGGCCGCGCTGGAGCACGAGGGCATCGACTGCGCCGCGCTGATCGTCGTCGACGACGCCAGCCAGAACGCCATCGTGATCGTCGCGGGCAGCAATGCGGAAGTTTCACCGGCGAGCATCGACGCGCAGGACGCGCTGATCGCCTGCGCCGACGTGATCGTCTGCCAGCTCGAAACGCCGCCGCAGACCGTGCGCGCCGCGCTCGCCGCCGGACGACGTCTGCAGCGCACGACCATCCTCAATCCCGCGCCCGCCGCGACCAAACTGCCGGTCGACTGGTTTCCGCTGATCGACTACTTGATTCCGAACGAAATCGAAGCCGCGACGCTCTCCGGCGTGCCGATTGCGACCGTCGACGACGCCCGCCGCGCCGCCGAAATGCTCAAGGCGAAAGGCGCGCGCAACGTGATCGTCACGCTGGGCGCGCAGGGCGTGTTCGCGCTGCTCGACGGCGCGGGCGGCAAACACATGCCCGCGCCGAAATCGAACGCCATCGACACCGCCGCCGCCGGGGACACGTTCATCGGCGGCTTCGCGGCGGAACTGGCGCGCGGCGCGGCCGTCACGGACGCCATCGCGTTCGGCCAGCGCGCGGCGGCAATCGCCGTGACGCGCGAGGGCGCGCAGCCGTTCATTCCGCATCGTGGCGAAGTCGCGGTCTGATTCGAATGCGTACTATCGTTCGATTGAAATCGATTCGTCAGCAATTCATTAGTCAGACGAAATAAATCGCTCAAGTCCCTGTGCGGGCGCGCCGATAACTACTCAGCGGACGACCGCATCGTCCGCCGACGGTTCATGACGGCGCGCATCGGCCCGCGGTCGTCATCGGCTGCGGCGCTTTGCCTTTCCCGCGCCCGCCACGCCGCCACGCTTCGGCCGCGAATCTTCGCAGACGGCATCAGGGAAAAACAATGAAGAAGGCTTTGACCATCAAGGCGCGCCTGGGCATCACGATGGCGTTTCTCGGCGCATTGCTCATCATGACGGGCACGCTCGGGCTGTTCGGCATGAGCCGCTCGAACGACGCGTTCCTCGACACCTATTCCGTGCAGATGCCGGGCGCCATCGCCATCGGCAACGCGGAAATGTATGCGGCGCGCGAACGCCTCGTGTTCGATCGCGCGGCGCTGCTGGAAGGCACCGGCGAAGTCGCGGCGACTGTCGAGCGCTCGCGTCTGATGCGCTCGCGCGCCGACGCCTACTGGAAGGAATACACCTCGCTGCCGCAGCGCCCGGAAGAACGCGCGCTCGCCGATGCCGCACAGGCCAAGCGCCTCGAACTTCAGCAGATCGTCGATCGCGGCATCGCGGCGCTGTCGGCGAACGACCGGACGGCCATCATCGGCGCGGCCAAGGCAATGCAGGCCACCTACAACGAACTCGCGCAGGCCAACGAGGCGCTGCGCAAGGTCATGACGAAATCGTCGCGCAAGGCCTACGAGGACGCGCAATCGCGCTTCGTGTGGTTCCGCGCGCTGAGCCTGAGCGCCATCACGCTGGGCATGGCGGCGGCGGTCTTCGCGTGGAGCGCGCTGCGTCGCGCGATCGCCAGTCCGCTGGAAGACGCGCTCGGCCATTTCGATGCCATCGCCGCCGGCGATCTGCGCCGCGACGTCGTGGTGACATCGAACGATGAAATAGGGCAATTGCTGAACGGACTCGCCCGCATGCGCGCCAGCCTGATGAACACGGTCGGCACGGTGCGCTCGGGCAGCGAATCGATTGCCTCGGCGACCAAGCAGATCGCGGCGGGCAACACCGATCTGTCCTCGCGCACGGAAGAGCAGGCCTCGGCGCTGCAGGAAACCGCCTCGAGCATGGAACAACTGACCGGCACGGTCCGCCAGAACGCCGACAACGCGCGGCAGGCGAGCGCGCTGGCGGCCAATGCATCGGAAGTCGCGGACAAGGGCAGCAACGTGGTGATGCAGGTCGTCGACACGATGGGCGAAATCAATCGCAGCTCGTCGAAGATCGCCGACATCATTTCGATCATCGAGGGCATCGCGTTCCAGACCAATATCCTCGCGCTCAACGCGGCCGTCGAAGCGGCGCGCGCGGGCGAGGAAGGGCGCGGCTTCGCGGTCGTGGCGGGCGAAGTGCGCAGTCTCGCGCAACGTTCGGCGGCGGCGGCCAAGGAAATCAAGGAACTGATCGATACGTCGGTGGCGCGCGTGCAGACGGGCACCACGCTCGTCGACGAAGCGGGCCGCACGATGAACGAGGTCATCGTCGCCGTGCAGCGCGTGACGGACATCATGGGCGAGATCGCGGCGGCGTCGGAAGAGCAGTCGAGCGGTATCGAACAGGTGTCGCGCGCGGTGTCGCAGATGGACGAAGTGACGCAGCAGAATGCGGCGCTGGTCGAGGAAGCGGCGGCCGCCGCGCAATCGCTCGAAGACCAGGCAGGCAAGCTGCGCGAGGCGGTTGCGATCTTCAAGACGGCAGAAGGCGCGACGCTTGCTTCCTCGCTTGTCTCGGCCAGGCCGGTTCTCGCGGCGCGCGTCGCGCCGACGAGCGTGAAGCCGCAGAAGATGCAGCGCGCGAAGGCTGCTGCCTCGCCTGCCCAGCCGGCGACCAAAGCGGCCCCAGCGCCCGCGCCGAAGCCCGCGGCGCTCGCCACGGCCAGCGCGAGCGGCGACTGGGAGACGTTCTAAGCAGCTCGTTTCATCTGGCGCGCGAGCAGCGGGCGCTGCCGCGCGACCATCGCCGGTCCGGTAACCCGTACACTGATGCGCTGACGCATCATCGTTAGAACGAGGATATCGCCATGACCGGATCGACACTGCCCGCGAAGCTTCTGGACGCTCGCCGCCAGCATCGACTGATCGACACGCTGGCGCCGGCCGACATTCCCGCCGACGCGCCCACGGCCTACGCCATTCAGCACGAAGCGCTGCGCGAAACGGATGCGCGCATCGGCGCCTGGAAAATCGGCGCACGCGCGCCCGATGCGCTTGCCACCGGCGCGCCCATCGACGCCGCACTGGTCCACGCCTCGCCGGCGCGCTTGCCCTTCGATTCATTCTTTCGCGTGCTCGTGGAACTCGAGCTCGCGTTTCGCTTTTCTCACGCGCTCATGCCGCGCAGCGATCCTTACACGCGCGATGAAGTCTTCGCCGCGATCGGCGGCATGGCGGTCGCGCTGGAAGTGGTGGACAGCCGTTTCGCGCAATGGCCGAATCTCGATCCGCTCGCGCAACTCGCCGACTCGCAGAACAACGGCGCGCTGATCGTGAGCGGCATGGAGCCGTACGAGGTCATCGCGCCCGGCTTCGACTTTCTCGCGCCGCGCCTCGAATTCACGTTGGACGGGATGTCCATCGCGCCAGAAGCGCTCGGCAATCCGGCCGGCGATCCGCGCGAATTGCTGGTGTGGCTCGTCAATCACTGCTCGCGCATGGAACTTGCCGTCGAGCCGTTCTGGACCATTACCACGGGCTCTTATACGGGTGCGTATCGGGTCGAAGGACCCGCGATGGTGCATGGTTCCATCGATCGCGTCGGCGAGCTGGAACTGGTGTTGTCGTGACGTCCGCGATAAGCACATGCATCGTCATGGAATAAGGTATTGAACTCCATACGGCGAGCACGGTTATTGAAACCGAATGCGGTAGTGTGCAGAATGATGTGCAAAAACGCTGAGGCGGCAGGAGCGCAGAGGCAGGGGTGGCCGTGGTGTAAGTTGATGAATGTCCAGTTCGTCAACCTGCCCTCGGGAGGGCTTACGCCATGGCCACGACCAAGCGTAGT
>NZ_LFJJ01000330.1 GCF_001189365.1 Candidatus Burkholderia verschuerenii
TCTTTAAGCGTATCAAGCATTTTCGTCGCGTCGCCACTCGATATGACAAACTCGCCCACAGCTACCTCACCTTTGTCTCCATCGTGTCTGCCTTCGGGCCGCTCTTAAATGTAAACAGGACCTAGTACACGTGCGACACGTGTCGCCGTCAGCCCGCGTCAATCGGCATGCAGTACGCGGTAAAGCTCGTTTTTTGTCTTGTCACGCTTCGCAAGGCACCGCGGGGGACGGACAAATACTTGGACGTAAGCGGTCGAGGAACAACGTCCTTCCAATAGAGTGGCTGAAGATCTGAACCTAAGTGTCCGCGTGGACACATGCACTCAGACCACATGAACGAGAATCAAGACCTTCGCAGCCGACTGGTCGTTGGCCAGAAGCGGGACGGACGCCGTGAATCCAATGAGGATGCTGTTCGGGAACTGGTCGCTCTGTACCTGAGGCCGGGCGTGTCGATCGCTCGTGCCGCAATGGATCACGACGTCAACCCGAACCAGTTGCGCCGAAAGATCGCACGGTATCAGCCGCAGATCCTGCACGGTTCCGGGGAGCCGGAACCAATGGTCGTCGACGGCGTGTCGATCGACATTTCTGCGCCGCCAGTCAAGGATTGCGCGAAGGCAAATGCCTTACCGGCGTTTGTGCCCGTCGTCCCGGCCACAATTCCGCCATCGATGGCGTCTAGTCCGATCCCATCGATGACGCTCGCGCTGCATGTTCGGTTAATCTAGCGTCTTTCTTGGGCGCTCGTTCAGTCTTCTCGCTATGGCGTTGAGTTTGGTGTGCGAATCAAGCCGACAGATCGATGCCTTTTGTGAAGTCGGCTGGTCGGCGCTCATGTAGTGCCTGCTCCAGGATTCATCCAGGGTTAAGGAACCTCTGCAAAACGCCTTCGTATATCAACGCTAAATAGTACTATCACGGAAAAAGACGAGCTCGGAACATCACGATGACGCAACTTCATCTCGGCTTGAACCTGTCAACCAAGCGCAAGCGCGAGTTTCTCGACGAGATGAGACGCGTCGTGCCTTGGTCGAGGCTGATTGCGTTGATCGAGCCGCATTATCTGAAGGGAAAGACTGGCCGTCCGCCATTTCCGGGTGCGACGATGTTTCAGATTCACTTCATGCAGCAGTGGTTCGGTCTGACGGATCCGGCGATGGAAGAAGCCCTACACGATGTCCCGCTGTATCGTGAGTTCGCGGGCCTCGATGATGCAATGCCCCGTCGGTGGTCAACGAGATATTGAGCGACAAGGGATTGATGCTTAAGACGGGTTCGGCGTGTTGACGCCACGTTGATTGCGGTGCCCAGTTCGACCAAGAATGGCTCGAGCCCGCGCGATCCCGAGATGCAGTCGACCCAGAAAGGCCGCAACTGGTATTTCGGCATGAAAGCGCACGTGGGCGTGGACGCAAAGTCCGGCTTGGTTCATACGGTCATCGGCACGGCAGCTAACGTGCACGACATCAATGTGGCACATGCGTTGTTGCACGGGGAGGAGACGAGTGTTTATGCCGACGTCGGATACCAGGGCATCGAAAAGCGTGAGCAAGCGGGCACGACTCGATGGCACGTTGCGATGCGGCCCAGCAAGCGAAGGAAACTGAATCTGAACGACCCTGTCGATGCGATATACAACAAGATCAGAACGACTGAAGGCTGGTATCCGGGCGAAGGTCGAGCATCCTTTTCGAATCCTCAAGCGACAATTTGGCTATCTGAAGACCCGATACCGAGGGCTGGCGAAGAATACCGCTCAAATCACCACATTATTTGCCTTGGCAATCTATGGATGATGCGTCGAGCGCTGGCAAATCGTAGAGAAGCCGCGCACGATGAACTTGGGCTTCGTACACTCGCCGCGAGTCAGGACCCCTGGATGGTATCGATTTGGTGACGGACCTCGGCCTCAATGGCCGTGCGCGGTGAGGAAAGTCGGGCCTCAGCGCACACTGTTTGCAGCGAGCCTACATCCACTCGTGCCGCAGGCGTCAGAAGCGTTTCTGCAGAGGGTCCTTAACAATCCACGCAGGTTGTTGACCTGCATCGTGCGAAATTTGATGAGTTGCTGACGCATCCGGTGCAGCGCCAACATCGCCTGTTGCGTCTCGGTCTTCACTGCGACTGGCTTGCCCTGTTGCTGAACGGCGAGCCAAATCGCGCGCGCGTTAGCGACATCGCTCTTGTTGCGAATGTTGAAAGTCTTGGCGAATTCCGCTGGTATCAGTTTGACCTTGTGCCCCATCTTGATTAGTCGGCCCTTCAGAATTAGTCGAAGTCAAGGGTGGCAAGGGGCCGCCGGAAGATCGTGTTTCCCAGAACTCCCAGAAGCAATATTGATCTGAATGGTTTCCTGGGAGTTTGGAACTTCGCCGA
>NZ_LFJJ01000331.1 GCF_001189365.1 Candidatus Burkholderia verschuerenii
ATGTAATCCAAGAGTTTAAAGCACAAAATGTGGAGTTCTTTCAAGGAAGCATGCATTCCAATACTTTACCCAAAAATCCACATTCTACCAAATTCGAAAAAGAGAAATAAATGTTGGACATGGCATGCAATTCACGATCACCCATATTGCACAATTCTATTATAATTAACAAAAAAAACCAAAACTCCCCTAATTTATCGAGCCTTATGTTGCTTAGGAAGTTCGAATGTTGTTGTCCCTCCAGATCATGGTACCTTTGATCTTCCTTTGTGAGTCTCCTCATCATTTTTCCTACAAGAGCAACTTTGGATTAAGAATAATGTGTTTGTTCAAATGCAGTTCAAAGAATTCCATAGCAACAACACTTCAATGCAAGTGCATTTCCATTTTATAGAAGATTGCTTAACTCATGGTTCACTAGGACTAGAATGACATGAAATTGTGGAACACATCACTTGGAACACAAATTCGTGAAAAGCAATGCATGAACAATTAAATTGAAACCCTTTGTTCCCACGAAATTTTAACCGAAAGTGATGAATTTTCAAACTAGTCACTAGTTCTTTCAAAAGTTCATGCAATCAAAAATTGGGCCAAAATGCCCTTTAACTTTGGTGTTTTTGCTTGAAATTTTGAAGATAAACTCACTTTGAGGTGCTTAAAAACACTGCACAAACACATTTTCGAAATCTACTCAAATTGCTCTTTATTGCATTTTATCAAACACATGGTGGGCGTGGTCGTTTTCAAGGAAAATCATAAAATTAGTGAGCACCCTACCCAAAATTTTTGAAAACAACAAGAAAAAGCAACAATCAGCACTATGATCCCAAGAGGCAACATCAAAGTTGCCACATTTAAGCATTTCATATTCAAAACCCTAGGCTAAAGAGAGTTAGAATGAATTCCACACCTTGACTTTGATGATCATTGCAATGTGAAATGAAGGCTGAATTTGTTATTTTTAGGGGCTATTTTAGTGTTCTAACCGATTAGAATTGTGTTTTATGGTATTAGGTAGGGTTTGGTTGAGAGAAAATGAAGTTATTTGAAAGTTGGAAATGAGGGGGAAAGGGAAAAACCCGTAACTTATAAACTGGGGGAGGCCGATCGCCGGCGGCGATGGATCCATCGCCGCCGGCGATCGGCCTCCCCCAGTTTATAAGTTACGGGTTTTTCCCTTTCCCCCTCATTTCCAACTTTCAAATAACTTCATTTTCTCTCAACCAAACCCTACCTAATACCATAAAACACAATTCTAATCGGTTAGAACACTAAAATAGCCCCTAAAAATAACAAATTCAGCCTTCATTTCACATTGCAATGATCATCAA
Source organism: Candidatus Burkholderia verschuerenii (assembly GCF_001189365.1). GTDB lineage: Bacteria > Pseudomonadota > Gammaproteobacteria > Burkholderiales > Burkholderiaceae > Caballeronia > Caballeronia verschuerenii. The sequence continues at coordinate 1,335 of NZ_LFJJ01000331.1, forward strand.
AGTCAAGGTGTGGAATTCATTCTAACTCTCTTTAGCCTAGGGTTTTGAATATGAAATGCTTAAATGTGGCAACTTTGATGTTGCCTCTTGGGATCATAGTGCTGATTGTTGCTTTTTCTTGTTGTTTTCAAAAATTTTGGGTAGGGTGCTCACTAATTTTATGATTTTCCTTGAAAACGACCACGCCCACCATGTGTTTGATAAAATGCAATAAAGAGCAATTTGAGTAGATTTCGAAAATGTGTTTGTGCAGTGTTTTTAAGCACCTCAAAGTGAGTTTATCTTCAAAATTTCAAGCAAAAACACCAAAGTTAAAGGGCATTTTGGCCCAATTTTTGATTGCATGAACTTTTGAAAGAACTAGTGACTAGTTTGAAAATTCATCACTTTCGGTTAAAATTTCGTGGGAACAAAGGGTTTCAATTTAATTGTTCATGCATTGCTTTTCACGAATTTGTGTTCCAAGTGATGTGTTCCACAATTTCATGTCATTCTAGTCCTAGTGAACCATGAGTTAAGCAATCTTCTATAAAATGGAAATGCACTTGCATTGAAGTGTTGTTGCTATGGAATTCTTTGAACTGCATTTGAACAAACACATTATTCTTAATCCAAAGTTGCTCTTGTAGGAAAAATGATGAGGAGACTCACAAAGGAAGATCAAAGGTACCATGATCTGGAGGGACAACAACATTCGAACTTCCTAAGCAACATAAGGCTCGATAAATTAGGGGAGTTTTGGTTTTTTTTGTTAATTATAATAGAATTGTGCAATATGGGTGATCGTGAATTGCATGCCATGTCCAACATTTATTTCTCTTTTTCGAATTTGGTAGAATGTGGATTTTTGGGTAAAGTATTGGAATGCATGCTTCCTTGAAAGAACTCCACATTTTGTGCTTTAAACTCTTGGATTACAT
>NZ_LFJJ01000332.1 GCF_001189365.1 Candidatus Burkholderia verschuerenii
TAATTATCACATTCCGCCGGGCATTGTCACTCTTATACAAAACGGGTCGACCTTCCACGGATTGCCTAGTGAAGAGCCCAATGACCATGTGGCGGCATTTGAGGAGTATTGCCGGTTGATCAAACTTCAAGACTTGGAGCAAGGTACAATGAAGCGCATGCTTTTTCCGTTCTCTCTCCAAGCCCGAGCCAAAGAGTGGTATCGATCTCAAGCTTCAACTATTGCCACCTATGACGAGCTCATAAGGAAGTTCATTGCCAAATATTTCTCCCCCGACCGGGTTGAGCGGTTAAGACAAGAAGTGATGAAATTCGAGCAACAAGTGGGGGAGAGTTTTGCCGACGCTTGGGAGAGATTCCAAGATCTAGTCCAAAGATGCCCGAACTTGATGTTGGAAGATGGCTATGAAGTTCAAGTTTTCTACAACGGACTCACTCTTGAGACTCAACTCAATGTCAATGCGAGTGCCGGGGGGTCTCTACAAGACATGACGTTTGACCAAGTCCGGACCCTATTTGACAAGATTGCGGCAAACGGATGTAGATCAAGAGGAAATCAAAGGAGGCAAGCCGGCTTGATGGAAGTGAGTCCGACTATTGGCATTGAGGCACAATTGGCTGCTATGACTAAAAAAATGGAGAAGCTAGAAGCCTCATTCCCAAGTGGTAGTGATCAAGATTGGAGACCTACTTGTGGCGTTTGCAAGGGACCTCACTTTAATGACCAATGCCCACAAGTGCAAGAAAATTGCAACGCCGTGGGAAACTTTCAAAGGGGCAATCAAGGTGGGTGGAACAACCAAGCACAAGGAGGCAACTACCAAGGCCGACAACAAGGGTGGAATAACCAAGGATCACAAGGGCCAACAAACAATCAATGGAGGGGTCAATGGAACAACCATGGCCAACAAGAAGGACAAAACTCAAATTGGAACTCAACCCAAGGAGTCATGCAACCGGTGGACAATTCGGAGACAAGCACTATCATAAGGATGTTGACGGAGATGAGAGAGGATAACAAGAATGCTTTCAAGAGAGTTGACAACCGGATTGATGAGCAAGGAAGACTTATTGGTGAGCAAGGGAAAGCCATTCAAGAACTTCAAAGGAAGGTTAATGCTAGGCCACAATGAGCGCTACCAAGTGACACGGTGCCCAATCCAAAGGGGAAGGAACCTATGTGTGCCGCTATCACCTTGAAAAGTGGCAAGCAATTGCCGGAGGTTGGAGGATCTTCAACGAGCAATGAGCAAGAAGGGAATGAGGGGCCGGAGCAAGAATCGTTGGAAGTTGACAAGAATGACAATCCCTTACTATCTTTTGTTGAAGATGAAGATGATGAGCCTCAAGAAGTGGAGAATAGAAAAAGAGGAGTTGAATCTCCTAGAAGGGTGCAAGAGCCCGAGTTGAAAAAGAAGAAAGAAAAAGGGAGGATCCCAACCGAATAGGAGTTGAATGCCAAGCTTGATCGTCAAGAACAAGACAAGTGGAACTATCATTCTCATAGACCACCACCTCCATTTCCGATGGCGCTGATGAAGAATGATCCACAACTCAAGTCTTTTATGGAGCTTTTGAAGGGCGTCATGTTAAACATCTCATTGTACGACTTGTTGGGAAACGTGCCTCGATATGGGAAGTACATGAAAGAGATTTTAAATGACAAAGGAAAGAAGAAGCTTGACGATGTGGTGGTTCTTAGCACTAATTGTAGTTGCATAATCAAGCGAGACCTCAACATGCCAATGAAGGAGAGAGACCCCGAGAGTTGTAATATTCCGTGAGCATTCAAGGAAGAATTTTCTCCAAGGCGCTTTGCGATCCGGGATTGGGTGTGAGCTTGATGCCTCTTTCGGTGGCAAAGAGTCTAGATTTGGTGAATGGACTACGATACACCCCCGTTGCACTTCAATTGGCGGATAAGTCCATTGTGAAACTGGACAGGATCATTGAAGACGTCCTTGTGCAAGTGGACAAATTTTTGCTACCTACGAACTTCATTGTGTTAGAAATGCAAGAGGACAAGGAGGTTCCTTTGATTTTGGGACGTCCATTTCTAGCCACCGGTGATGCCACCTTGAAAGTCAAGGACAACATGATTTCATTCAACATTCAAGGTGAAATAGTGAGTTTTGAGGTCGAACACGGAACCGAGGATGCCAAGGGGAGTGCAAAGTACTTTCGAGTGGATGTGGTTGAAAATGGTGAGAAGGTTTGCAACTTGAGAGA